>JACCXQ010000318.1 GCA_013696945.1 Chloroflexota bacterium
CCGCGGTCCCGTTCGAGCGCGACGATCACCGCCGGGTCGACAGCGACCACATCCGGCCGGATCCCCGACACCACCCGCTCGGTCCGCATCATGCCCCTCGGACGTTCGACCGCCCGAGAATGTCACATCGGTCCCACGGCCGAGCGGCTCTATTGCGCCGCGGGTCACGCCCCGTAGACGACCAAGAAGGTGCTCGCGCCCGCGTAGACTCTCGCCGTGGGCTCTGCCTGCCCGACCTGTGGAGTGAAGAACAGCGACGGCGCCCGATACTGCGCGGCGTGCGGCGCCGATCTTCGGGAGGCACATTGCCCGGAATGCCGTTCCGTCGTACCGGAGGACGCCCGCTTTTGTCCGTCGTGCGCGGCCCCGCTCCCGCACCCCGAGGCATCCGAGGAGCGCAAGCTCGTGACGGTGCTCTTCGCGGACGTGACAGGCTCCACTGCGCTCGGGGAACGGCTCGACCCCGAACGTTTCCGCGCCGTGCTCCGCGCCTATCACGCGATGGCGTCGGCGGCCATCCGGTCATGGGGAGGGACCGTCGAAAAGTACATCGGTGACGCCGTCATGGCCGTCTTCGGTGTGCCGGTGATGCGGGAGGATGACGCTGAGCGTGCGCTCCAGGCTGCCCAGGCCATCCTCGAGCGTCTCGTGCCACTCAACCGCGCGCTAGAAGAGCAGCACGCGGTCACCCTGACCTTACGGATCGGCGTCAACACCGGGGAGGTGATCGCACCGTCCGAAGGCGTCGACGCTCAGCTCGTGGCCGGTGATGCCGTCAATGTCGCGAGCCGCCTGGAGCATTCGGCCGAGCCCGGAACGGTTCTCGTCGGCGATCGGACCTACGCCGCGACCCGCGGTTCGCACGAATTCGTGGGTCCGATGGAGCTCCAGGTCGCGGGTAAGCGCGAGCCGGTGCGAGCGTGGCGGCTCGTGGGCCAGCGCAGGGAGGCGCAACGGGGGATCCCCGGGCTCCACGCACCCATGGTCGGACGTGATCGTGAGCTGGACGCGGTGTCGGAGAGCCTGCGCGAAGCCGTCGAGGTCGGACGGCCACGGACGGTGGTCATCTACGGCCCGGCGGGGATCGGCAAGAGCCGTTTGCTTCAGGAGTCGCTGCGCGAGATGCGCCGGGAGCACTCCACGCTGCGGGTCCTCCGCGGCCGCTGCCTCTCGGCGGGTCCGGGCATCGCATTCTGGCCGCTGGCCGAGATTCTGCGCGAGGCCTGCGGCATCTCACTCGACGAGCCGGCGGAGGTCGCGGGCGCCAAGGTCGCGCGGACCGTGCGGGATGTGGTGGGTCGCCTCGGGGAGCCTGAGGCGGAGATCCGGCAGACGACGCACGCCCTCGCCACGACCGCGGGTCTCGCTCTGCCCGACAACCCACTCGACCGCGCCGACCCTCCGACAGTGGCCAGTGAGCTCGCGCGGGGCTGGCCTCGGTTCGCCACGGCCCTCGCGAACGAGCGACCCACGGTCCTCGTCGTCGAGGACCTGCACTGGGCAAGCGAGGAGCTCGTCACGATGCTCCAACGTGTCGCCGGCCGTTCGTCCGGGCCGCTGCTCCTGCTGGCGACGGCGCGTCCCGAGTTCGCGGAGAGCCACGCGGCGTTCGCCGTGGCGCGCGAGGACGTCACGATACTGACCCTTCGACCGCTCAACGGAGCACAGACCGAGCAACTCGCCGACGAGCTGCTCGCGCGAACGGGGGTGCCTGATGAGATCCGTTCGATCCTCCACGAGCGGGCCCAGGGCAACCCGTTCTTCCTCGAGGAGATCCTTCGCGGGCTGATCGACGACGGAATCCTGGTGCACTTGGGCGACGGGTGGCGACCGACGACCGGGATCCTGCCAGACCAGATCCCTGACTCGCTCCACGCGCTTCTGGCTGCCCGGATCGATGCACTCCCGCGCGAAGAGAAGCGCCTGCTCCAGGAGGCGGCCGTCGTCGGGCGCATCTTCTGGGAGGGTCCGCTTCGTGCTGCGGGGGCGGGGCCGGACATAAGAGGCGTGCTCGAGCGCCTCGAGGCCAAGGGGCTCGTCGTCGCACGCCCCACATCCACGATCGGCGGCGAGACGGAGTACATCTTCAAGCACGCGCTCGTCCGCGACGTCGCGTACGCGGGGTTGCCGCGGACCCGAAGCGTCCGAT
>JACCXQ010000338.1 GCA_013696945.1 Chloroflexota bacterium
TCTGGCGGACATGGCGCGGACGACTCTCGCTATCCTCTCGAATGGCTCGCCCAGGATGCTCGAGGTCGGGCTGCCTGCTGACCTTCGCGAGCGCTTCCGTGAGGTCCTCTCCGTCGACCTGGTGGCGGCCTACAAGCCTTCGCCAGCCGTGTACCGCCTCGCCGCCCAGCGCCTCGAGCTGCCGCCGGCCCGGATCCTGTTCGTGTCGTCCAACCAATGGGACACAGCCGGAGCAGCTGCGTTCGGGTTCCGCGTGGCATTGATCGACCGGACAGGGGCGGCGCGTGAGGAGCTGCCCGGACAGCCGCACCTCGTCGTCTACGACCTCGCTGAGCTGGCGCGCGCCGTCGACATGGCGTCCATGTGAGAGGCGCGCGCAAGGTGCGCTGCGAAAACGGCTAGCCGGGGTGGACGGGTCGTCGTAGGATGCGCCAACGCCCGCGTAGCGAGACGCGGACGAGGAGGTCCCGTCGGATCGAGCCGGCGTCAGTGCACCGCGCACGGGCGAGCGATCCCTGCGGGGAGGCGCGCGAGAAGCTCGCGTGGCCCCATGCGGATCCACCCGGGCAGCGTGCCGACGGCAGCTGAAGGGAGGAGATCGTGGCGACCGCAACGACCGCAACCCCGGGGAAGGCGTACGAATACAAGCTCCCGTTCGTCATCGCCGCGTCGGCGGCGGGCACCACGATCGAGTGGTACGACTTCTACATCTACGGCGTCCTGGCCGTGTTCTTCTCGACCCAGTTCTTCCCGAGCGGCGACCCCGTCCTGGCGTTGCTCGGGTCGCTGGCGCTGTTCGGTGTCGGGTTCGCGGTCAGGCCCTTCGGGGCGGCCGTATTCGGTCGCATCGGCGACATCGTGGGGCGGAAGTTCACGTTCCTCGTGACGATCTCGCTGATGGGCCTCTCCACGGCGGCCATCGGCCTGTTGCCCACGTACGCGCAGATCGGTCTTGTGGCGCCGGCCATCCTCATCTTCCTGCGGATCCTCCAGGGACTGGCGCTGGGTGGTGAGTACGGCGGAGCGGCCATCTACGTGGCCGAGCACTCCACGGACGAGAAGCGCGGCGGGAACACGAGCTGGATCCAGACGACAGCGACCGTCGGGCTCCTGATGGCGCTGGCTGTCGTCGGGATCACCCGGTCGGTCCTGACGACCGAGGAATTCACCAGCTTCGGCTGGCGGATCCCGTTCCTCCTGTCGGCGATCCTCGTTGCGCTGGCGCTCTATGTGCGGTTGCGACTCCAGGAGACCCCGCTCTTCACCCGGCTGAAGGACGCCGGCAAGTCCTCGACATCGCCGTGGCGCGAGTCCTTCGGCGACCCCGCCAATCGCAAGCTCATCCTGCTTGCGCTGTTCGGGATGACCGCCGGCCAGGCGGTGGTCTGGTATCAGGGCCAGTTCCAGGCGCTCTTCTTCCTGGGCACGACACTCGGTGTGCCGTTCCCCACGGCGTATCTCATCGTCGGGACGGCGATAGTCCTCGCGACGCCCTTCTTCGTCGTCTTCGGCCGCCTCTCGGATCGCATCGGCCGGAAGAAGATCATCCTCGGTGGCTGCCTGATCGCCGCCATCTCGTACGTCCCGATCTACCTGCTGATGCAGAGCTTCGCCGGGCCGGCCACGCTTGATGCCGCCGGCAAGACCGTCCATCTCAGCCCGAACATACCGGCTCAGATCGCGCTCGTCTGGATACAGGTTGTGTTCGTGACGATGGTCTACGGACCGATCGCGGCGTTCCTCGTGGAGTACTTCCCCGCTCGCATCAGGTACACGTCGCTCTCGATCCCCTACCACATCGGCAACGGCTGGTTCGGCGGCTTCCTGCCGTTGATCGCGGCGGCTCTCGCCGCTGCGACCGGCAATCCGCTCGCCGGTCTGGCTTATCCCATCATCGTGGCGCTGATCACCGTCGTCATCGGCGGGCTCTACATCCGCGAGACGAAGGACGTCCGCATCTGGGATGAGGTCGGGGGCCACCGGACACCGGCCCAGGACCGTGAGGTCGCCGCTGCGGCGGCAGCCGGTGGCGGCCTGGCCGGCTGAGAGGCGATGGCGTGACGGATCGGCAGCGTCATGGCATCGGGTCGGGGCCCGAGATCGAGAACCTGCTCGCGGAGAGCCGGACCTTCCCGCCGGACCGGGCGTTCACGGCGCAGGCCAACGCCAAAGCGGACATCTACGAGGAAGCAAGGACCGACCCGATCGCCTTCTGGGAACGCCGCGCCCGCGAGCGGCTGACCTGGACGCGCCCGTTCGACGAGACGCTCGAGTGGGACCTGCCATTCGCCAAGTGGTTCGTGGGCGGGCAGCTGAACGTCTCGTACGAGTGTGTCGACAAACACGTCGAGGCCGGGCTCGGCGACAAGGTCGCCTATCACTGGATCGGTGAGCCCGGCGATCGACAGACACTGACCTTCTCCGACCTCCAGCGCGAGATCAGCAAGGCGGCCAACGCCCTCCGGGAGCTCGGTGTCGAGACGGGCGACCGGGTCGCCATCTACATGCCGATGATCCCGGAGCTGCCCATCGCGATGCTCGCCTGCGCGCGTCTGGGCGCACCGCACACCGTCGTCTTCGGCGGGTTCTCCGCCGAGGCGCTGGCGGGGCGCATCAACGATTCGCAGGCGAAGCTCCTCATCACGGCCGACGGTGGCTGGCGACGAGGCAAGGCGGTCGATCTCAAGGGTGCCGCCGATGACGCGCTCAAGGACACGCCGACCATCGAGAAGGTGCTCGTGGTCCGCCGCGTCGGGGATGCCCTCAGCCCGACCATGACCGATGGCCGCGACGTCTGGTGGCATGAGGTAGTCGATGGCCAGTCACCCGAGTGCCCGCCCGTTGCGGTCGACTCGGAGCACATGCTCTACCTGCTCTACACCTCCGGGACCACGGCGAAGCCGAAGGGGATCGTCCACACATCGGCGGGCTACCTTCTCGGGACCAGCGTGACCCACGAGCTGATCTTCGACGTCAAGCCGGACGACGTGTACTGGTGCGCCGCGGACATCGGCTGGGTCACCGGACACTCGTACATCGTCTACGGGCCGCTCGCCAACGCGACGACCGGCGTGCTTTACGAGGGTGCCCCGGACACGCCGGGCTGGGATCGCTGGTGGGAGATCGTCGAGGAGCTGAAGGTCACCATCCTGTACACGGCGCCGACGGCGATCCGCGCGTTCATGAAGCAGGGTGCTGAGCTGCCCCGGAAGCACGACCTCTCCTCCCTCCGGCTGCTGGGCAGCGTCGGCGAGCCCATCAATCCCGAAGCCTGGCTCTGGTATCACGAGAACATCGGCGGCGGGCGCAGCCCCATCGTCGACACGTGGTGGCAGACGGAGACCGGCATGATCCTCATCACGCCGCTGCCCGGAGTGACCACCACGAAGCCCGGCAGCGCCACGTTCCCGTTCCCCGGTATCGAGGCCGATGTCGTCGACGGTCAGGGGAGAGGCGTTCCGCTCGGCCAGGGCGGCTATCTCGTCCTGAAGCGGCCGTGGCCCGCGATGCTCCGCGGCATCTACGGCGACCCGGAGCGATACCGCGAGACGTACTGGAGCCGGTTCCCCGGCATGTACTTCGCTGGTGACGGCGCGAGGCGTGACGAGGATGGCTACTACTGGCTGCTCGGCCGCATCGACGACGTGATGAACATCGCCGG
>JACCXQ010000011.1 GCA_013696945.1 Chloroflexota bacterium
GCGCCGCTGCGTGCGGCGCGGCCGCGAGCCCGCCCCGGACATCGGGCCCCGAACGTCGACCGCGAACGGCTGCCGCCGAGCGGCCGCGGCTGCTGTCGCCGCTCCCTACCCCGCGACGCTGCTGAAGGCCTCTGGTGCCTCGTGGACCTCCTTCGCCGCGCGGATCCCTGACTCGAGCGCCCCCTGGATCCACGCGTGGTAGAGCGACGTGTGCTCGCCGCAGAAGTGGATACGGCCCTCGGGACGGATGATCGACTCCTGCAGGCGTGTCTGCTGCTCCGGCTCGAATAGGGCGAAGGCGCCGCGAGCGTACGGATCGCCGTACCAGTCCTTGACGGCACCGACCTCGTACTCCGACAGGATCCGCGGATGGATGGCGGCGACGTCCTCGAGCGCCTGCTCGAGCATCGATTCAGCGTCCATCGCGCCCCATCGCAGGGCGTCCTGGCCCCACGTGTACGAGGCGAGGAGCGTGCCGCGCTCGTCATCGGGGTCGCTGAACGACGGATAGCAGATCCGGCGGATGGGCAGGTCCGTGACCGTCGTCCCGCCGACGATGTCGTCCTCCTCCTCCCAGAACCGCTGGCGCACCTGGAAGAGGATCTTGGCCGACGCGTTGTAGTTCAACTCGCGGATGGCCTTCTGCTTCTCGCGCGAGAACCCCTCACCGAGCACCTCGATCTCGCGCAGCACCGAGAACGGCAGCGCGCAGATGGCGTGATCGCCGCTGACCGAATAGCGGCCCGCATCGGTGCGGTAGTGGACCGTCACCGATCCGGGGCTCTGCTCGATGGCGGTGATCCGGGCCCCGAACCTGACGTTGGCGCGGAGCTGCTCGAAGAACGCGCGCGGCAGGAGGTCCATGCCGCCGACGATCTCCTGCATATCCTCGAACGAGCGACCCACGATCTCACGCAGCTGCTCGACCACCGCCGCGTTCATGTTCGATTCCCGGAAGCTCATCACGCCATAGAGCTCGAGAGCCCCCTCGGAGAAGCCGCGCGAGACCAGGAACTCGCGGGTCGAGTACTGGTCGTACTCCCGCAGCAGAGCATCGAGCGAACCCTGCCCGCCCGCCTCGTAGCGCTCGCGGAACTCGCGCGTGGCCTCGTTCCACAGGTCTCCCCAGGTCCGGCCGCGCTCGTGCTCCGCGAGCTCGAACGGCAGTCGGTCCGGGTTCGCGTCCGCCTCGGCGACAGTCATCCGTTGGCCGCCGATGTGGACGAGCGTCCGGGGATCGCCCATGACGAACGGCCGCAACTCAAGGCCGAACAGCTCGCAGTAGGCGAGCGTCAGGTCGTGGACCCGCGGGATGCGCATCGCGCCCGCCTCGGCGTAGAGGCCGGGAGCGAAGTCGCGGATCGTCTGGACACGCCCACCGACCCGGTGTTGGGCCTCCAGGATCAGCGGCTCGTGGCCCTGCCGCTTCAGCTCGAAAGCCGCGACGAGACCGGCGATACCGCCACCCAGCACGATGACGCGCTTGCCGGGCTGTGGCCGATCCTCCAGCCCCTGCGCGGCCGTTGCCAGCACCTCGTCCGGCACCGGCGGGGCATCGAGCGGTGACGGCTGGCCCGAGTCGGGACCTTCGGGCTCCTCGGTGTCGACCAAAGGACGTTGCTCGCTCATGGGCGGTCCTCCGTGCCAGGGGATGCGATCAGCCGAGGAAGAAGAAGCTGACGCCGAGGATGACGTAGACGCCGATCAGGAGGGCGCCCTCGAGCCAGTTCGACTCACCGTCCAGAGAGATCAGCACGGTCACCGCCGCCGCGACCGCGACCGCAGCGACCTCGAGCGGCGCGAAGACGAGGTCCATGGACTGCCCGACGACCACGCCCAGGAACACGAGCACGGGAGCCACGAAGAGCGCGACCTGGAGGCTCGAACCGATCGCCACGCTCATCGCGAAGTCCATCCGGTCCTTGACCGCGAGCTGGACGGCGACGAGGTGCTCGGCGAGGTTGCCGATGGTCGGGATGAGGATGACGCCGACGAAGAACGGCGTCAGCGCGAACGACTCGATGAAGGGGTCGATGGCGCCGACGAGCAGCTCGGACAGCACCGCGAGGAACACGGCCGCGACGGCAAGGACGCCGATGGCCACCCGCCCCGACCACACCGGACCCGCATGGCCCTCGGGATCCTCGCCGCCGAGCACCTCGTGCGGGTGCCGGAAGCGGTAGAAGAGCGCCACGAAGTAGAGCGCGAAGAGGACGACGGAGACCACGAGGCTCTCCTCGAGGCGATTCGACCCCTCCCCGCGGCCGGCCGACTGCGCGAAGACCGCCGGCACGAACAGCCCGACAACGGCGAGGAGTAGCAGCGTGGCGTCGAGGCCGGCGATCTTGGCGTTGAACCGCTGGGTGCCGTTGCGCAGGCCGCCGAAGAAGAGGCTCGCGCCGAGCACGAGCAGCAGGTTGCCGATGATCGAACCGGTGATCGACGCCTTGACCACGTCGAGCAGACCGGCCGTGAGCGCGAAGAACGCGATGATCAGCTCGGCGATATTGCCGAACGTAGCGTTGAGGATCCCGCCGACCTGCGGGCCGGCCAGACCGCCCAGGCGCTCCGTCGAGATGCCGACGACGTAGGCCAGGCCGAGGATCCCGGCCGCGCTGGCAAAGAAGAGAGGCGTGCCCTCGATGTGCAGCACGTAGTGCATGGCGATGGCCGCCAGGCTGACGACCAACGTCACGAGCACCGCGATCCGCCCGAACAGCGACAGGGCACCGATGATGGGCAGCGTCACGGTCGTTCCTCCTCCCCGGCTTGCTATTTCCTAGGATGCGCGAAGAGGACTCGGCGTGGGTGGCCGGTCTCGGCGGCGACCTTTCGAGCCGCGGCAGACCGCGCCACGCCGCTGGCGACCAGCGCGTCCACTCGCGCCGCTGCGGCTTCGAGGTCCGATGC
Source organism: Chloroflexota bacterium (assembly GCA_013696945.1). Classification (GTDB taxonomy): domain Bacteria; phylum Chloroflexota; class Limnocylindria; order Limnocylindrales; family CSP1-4; genus Palsa-1032. Next base: position 2,911 of record JACCXQ010000011.1, read on the forward strand.
GGGGGTGCCCTCCGACCCTGCCCCAGTGCCCCCGGCCGGTCCGCCCCATCCCTCCGTGGCGCCCTCGACGACGATCGTGATCTCGCCGCGGACCGCGCCGGCGCTTGCCCGGTCGGCGAGTTCCGCGAGCGTGCCGCGCCAGGTCTCCTCAAAACGCTTCGTGAGCTCGCGGGCTACGGAGCCTCGCCGTGCGTCGCCGCATGCTGCTGCCAGCTCGCGCAGCGTGGCGGCGAGTCTCCCAGGCGCCTCGAAGAGGACCGTCGCCCTATCGTCCGTCGCGATCCGCTCGATGCGCGCTCGCCGTTCGCTCCCCCGCCGTGGAAGGAACCCCTCGAACCCCCAGCGGGGGACGCGAAGCCCACTCGTCGTGAGCGCGGCAAGGACGGCCGATGGGCCGGGGATGGCGATGACCCGGCCGTCTCGAGCGGCCCACGCGGCGACGAGTCCCTCACCCGGGTCGCTCACGAGCGGCGTCCCCGCGTCCGTTACGAGCGCCAGATCATCACCTCCCTCGAGGTGGGCGATCAGCTCGCCCTCGCGGGTATCGGGTGAGCGAGCGTGGTAGCTGACGAGCCTTGTGGTGATGTCGTGGCGCGCCCAGAGGCGTCGGGTCAGCCGCGTGTCCTCGGCGGCCACCAGCGGCACTGCCCGCAACACGTCGATCGAGCGGAGCGACACGTCCGCGAGATTCCCGATCGGCGTGGCGACGACGTAGAGCGTCCCACCGTCGTCGACGCCCCGGGTCAACGACGTTCCGAGCCGGGCCGCCGTCGGGGATAGAGGTAGTCGACGCCCGCGGTCCGCGGCCCCAGCTTCGCGATGGGCGGCACCTGGCGCTTGAACTCCGCCGCGGCGACCATCCGAGCGACGCGATCGACCACGGCCGGTTCGAAGCCCAGCTCGGTCAGCTCTGCCGGGCTGCGGCGCCGATCGATCATCCAGAACAAAAGGCGGTCGAGATCCCGATACCGCAGGCCCATCTCGTCCTCGTCGGTCTGGCCGGCCCAGAGGTCGGCCGATGGCCGCTTTGCGAGGATGGTGTCCGGCACGCCGACCACTCGCGCCAGCTGACGGACCTGCGACTTGTAGAGATCACCGATGGGTGCGAACGCGCACGCGGCATCGCCGAAGATCGTGGTGTAGCCGATGAGCCCCTCGGTCTTGTTGCCGGTCCCCACCGCCAGCCCGCCCCAGGTGACCGAGTGGTCGTAGAGGACGGCCATGCGCATGCGAGCCGCGAGGTTGCCCCGCCGTAACGTGGTCGGGTCTCCACGGTCCGTCCCGAAGTACCCATCGACCATCGGGCTGATGTCCACGAGCGTGCTCGCGCAGCCGAGCAGCTCGACGACCGCCTGGGCATCGGTCCGGGACTCCGGGGACGAGGTGCGGTACGGCATCAGCACGCAGAGCAGCGACTCGGCGCCGATCGCGTCGGCCACGAGGAACGCCACGAGCGCCGAATCGATGCCGCCCGACAGCGCGAGCACGGCCCGCTCGAACCCAGCCTGGCGTAACTGGGCGCGGATGAACTCGGTGATGATCCGTTTCGCGACGCCGGTATCGATGGCGAGCTCCTCGGGAAGCTCCAGATCCGCCGGCGGCGGCGCGACCTGCGCATCGGGTCGGGTCATAGGACGGGCTCCGCCTCGGGCTCCCACGCCGCGGGCTCGGCCGCAGAGCGCCCGAGCGGATCCTCAGCAGCGCGCTCGCGGATGAGCCGCTCGAGCTGGCGCAGCAGGAGTTCCGGTCGCTCATCGCGGAGGAGCGGCAACGCGATGCGCTCCCGCCGCACGTCCCCCAGGTCGATGTCGACGAGGAAGAGCCCCTCGTCATGGAGCGGCGCGCTGAAGCGAGTGTCGCCGGCCGGTCCGATCACCTCCGAGCCGCCCCAGAACGTGATCGATTCCTCGACGCCGACCCGGTTTACGAACACGACGTACGAGGTCGTCAACTGCGCGTAGGTGCGGTCCATCCACCGCCACGAGCTCGCCGTGCCCAGCCCGACCTCGTTGACCGCGGCGACATCGCGACCGGGCGACGAGGAGATGTTGATGAGCAGCTGCGCCCCGTCCAGCGCCAGGAGCGCCGGCGTCGCAAGATGCCAGAAGTCCTCGCAGCTGCAGATCCCCAAACGGACGCCGAGCCGGCTGGACACCGCCCGGATGACCGATCCCGCGGCGAAGAAGCGCCGCTCGTCGAAGAGCCCGTAATTGGCCAGGAAGACCTTCCGGTGGACGTGCCGGAGCTCCCCATCCTCGAGCAGCGCGGCGCTGATGAACAGGCGGTGATCCTCGGACTCCTCGACGAACCCCACCACCGCCGACAGGCCCTCCGTGTCCCCCGCGAGCGCGAGCAGGCGGGGGTCGTCGACCCTCATCGCCACGTCCGCATTCAGGTCCTGGAGGAGATATCCGGTCAGCGCCAGCTCCGGGAACACGACCAGGCCGGCACCATCGCGCCTGGCCTGGGCCAACCACTGGTGGGTGTGCTCCAGGTTCTCATCGAGCAGCCCCAGCCGCGGCGCCATCTGGACGAGCGCGATGCGCAGCGGCTCCACCTCGCGAGTGTAGCGACGCCCGAACGGGGATGGCGCCGCTGTCACCCGGGTGCTAGGCTTCCTCGACCCAGGGGAGCCGAGCGCTCGTGCTCGCGACGGCATCCGAGCGTCAACAGACGGTAGACGGAGAGGTGTCTGCGGTCCGTGGCGTCAGGACGCACGAATCTGCGGCTCCGGGTAAGGGAAAGAGGAGGAAAGATGACTCGACGACCCAGAGCATGGACGCCGCTCGTCCTGGGCATGGTCAGCGCGTTGCTCATCGCGGCCTGTACCGGCGGCGCTCAGCCGACCAGCGGGCCCACCGGGGCGCCGGTCGTGCCCACGGTCGGACCGACGGCCGGCGGCACGCCGTCCGAGGAGAGCGCGCCCCCAGGGACCGACGCGCCGCCGACGGGGACCGACGCGCCCCCGGCCGGTACCGCCGCGTACCCCGAAGAGCCCGCTGACTGCGAGGCTGAGGGATACACCGGCGAGTTCAAGCAGATCGTCGCGGTCGACGCGATGACCGTCCGGTTCGACCTTTGCTTCCCCGACGTCGCGTTCCTGTCCAAGATCGCGTTCAGCGCGTTCGCCATCGACGACAGTGCGTACCTCGCGGCCCACATGCCGGACGGCTCGATCCTGGGCCACCCGAACGGGACCGGTCCGTACATGCTGGACGAGTGGAGTCGCGGCAACCGCATGAGCCTCGTCGCGTACGACGGCTACTGGGGCGAGGAGAAGGCCCTTACCCCCAACCTCGAGTTCCGCTGGAGCGCCCAGGCGGCCCAGCGACTCCTCGAGCTGCAGGCGGGCACCGTCCACGGCATCGACAACCCCGGCACGGACGACTTCGAGACGATCGCCGCAGACCCGAACCTCGCGTTCTACGAGCGTCCGGGCCTCAACACCTTCTATCTCGGCTTCAACAACACGGTCGAGCCCTTCGATGACGTGAATGTCCGCAAGGCGATCGCGCTCGGCATCGACCGCACCCGGCTCGTCGATAGCTTCTACCCACCCGGATCCGAGGTTGCCACGCACTTCACCCCGTGCGACATCCCGTTCGGCTGCGAGGGTGACCCGTGGTTTGACTTCGACCCCGCCGCCGCCAAGCAGCTGCTTGTGGATGCCGGGTTCCCCGACGGGTTCACCACCAAGATCCAGTTCCGCGACGCGGTCCGCGGCTACCTCCCGGATCCGCCGACCATCGCCCAGGAGCTCCAGGCACAGCTCGAGCAGAACCTGGGCATCACCGCCGAGCTCGAGCTCATGGACTCGGGCGCCTTCCTCGACGCGAATGCCGCGGGCACGCTCGATGGGATCTTCCTGCTCGGCTGGGGCGCCGACTATCCGGACGCCACGAACTTCCTCGACTACCACTTCGGTGCAGGATCGGGCGTGAAGTTCGGCGAGCCTTTCCAGGACATCGTGGACGCACTGAGCGCGGCCGGCCAGACGCCGGTCGAGGAGGAGCGCGCCAGCAACTACGCCACGGCCAACGACCTCATCGCGGAGCACGTGCCGATGGCCCTCATGGCCCACGGCGGCTCCGGCACGGTCTTCCGCGCCGACGTGACCGGGGCGCATTCGTCCCCGCTCTCGACGGAGATCTTCTCGGTCATGGATGTGCCCGACGGTGACATCCTGGTCTGGATGCAGAACGCCGAACCGCTCAGCCTGTACTGCGGGGACGAGTCGGACGGCGAGACGCTCAGGGCCTGCGAGCAGGTCAAGGAATCGCTCTACGCCTACACGATCGGCGGCGTCGACGTGGTCCCCTCGCTGGCCACCGAGTGCACGCCGAGCGAGGCGCTCGACAGCTGGACCTGCACGCTTCGTGAAGGCGTCACGTTCCATGACGGCTCGACCTTCGAGGCCAGTGACGTCATCGACTCGTACGCTCTCATGTGGGACGCCGAGAACCCGTTCCACAAGGGCCGCTCCGGCGCCTTCGAGTACTTCCCCGGCCTGTTCGGTGGGTTCCTGAACCCGCCGCCACCGGCCGAGTAGCCATCCCGGGACCAGCCACGAGCAGGGTCGTCGCCTCGCGCGGCGGCCCTGCTCGCTTGTTCCCCTGAAGAGCGCAGGAGAGGGTCCCGATGGGCCGCTTCATCCTCCGCCGCCTCGCGCTCAGCATCCCGGTCGTCTTCGGGATCATCTTCGTCGTGTTCGCGCTGGCGAGGGTCCTTCCCGGTGACCCGTGCACCTCCGAGCTGGGCGAGCGCGCGACCCAGGAGACGTGCCGCCTCTATGACATCCGGCATGGGCTCGACCAGCCGATCTTCGTCCAGTTCGCCAGGTATCTCGAGCAGATCGCCTCGTTCGACCTGGGGACATCGCTGAAGTTCGGGATCCCCGTCACCGAGCTGATCGTCCTGCGCTTGCCGACCACCATAGAGCTGAGCTTCTTCGCGCTGCTCTTCGCCATCGTGGTGGGCATCCCGCTCGGCGTCATCGCGGCCTACCGTCGCAACTCGGCGATCGATGTCGGGACGATGGTCGGCGCGAACATCGGGCTCTCGACGCCCGTCTTCGTGCTCGGTCTCTTCCTTGCCTACATCTTCGCCATCACGCTCCAGGGGACGCCGTTCGCGCTCCCGCCGTCAGGTCGCCTGAGCGCGGGGATCCGCGTCGAGCCGCTCGCCGAAGCGTGGGGAGTCGGTGGCCTCACCGGCCCCCTCCGATCCATCCTCGACTTCATCTCCGAGATGTACGTCGTGTCATCGCTCATCTCGTTCCAGTGGGAGGCCTTGTTCGACGCGCTGCGCCACATGATCCTGCCGATGGTCGCATTGGGCACCATCCCCCTGGCGATCATCGCGCGGATGACGCGCTCGAGCCTGGTCGACGTGATGGGCCTGGACTACATCCGCACCGCCAGGGCCAAGGGCCTCGGCCAACGGCTGGTGGTGATGCGCCACGCGTTCCGCAACGCGATGCTGCCGATCGTCACGATCATCGGGCTCCAGCTGGGTCTGCTCCTGTCAGGCGCCGTCCTGACCGAGACGATCTTCAACCTGGCGGGCGTCGGGCGGACGGTCTACGACGCGATCACCGGCCGTGACTATGTGGTCATCCAGGGCTTCACCCTCGTCATCGCCATCGGCTACCTCGTCGTCAACCTCCTGGTCGATCTGTCCTACGCCTACCTCGACCCGCGCATCCGGGTGAGCTGACCCGATGGCCACCGCCGCCCCCGCTCCCCTCCCCGACGTCCTGGCCCGCGATGCCTCCTCCCAGCGGCACAGCTCGCTGTTGCGTGACACGCTCGGGAACATCCTGCGTCAGCGCTCGGCCGTCGTCGGGCTGGTCATCCTGGGCGTCCTGTTCGCGACGGCGATCTTCGCGCCGCTCATCGCGACCCATGACCCGAACTTCGTGCTGCTGGGAACCGAGCCGGGCGTCGAGAAGCGTGCCGATCCGTGCATCCACCTCCTGGGCTGCCCGACCAGCGAGCCGCAGCACATCCTGGGCACCGACGGCAACTTCCGGGACACCTTCAGCCGGCTCGTGTACGGGGCCCGTGTGTCACTCCAGGTCGGGTTCCTGACCGTCGGCTTCGCCATATTCATCGGAGCGACGATCGGCGCCATCGCAGGCTACGCCGGCGGAGTGGTCGACAACGTCCTGATGCGTCTGATGGACGTGCTGCTCGCGTTCCCCGCGCTCATCCTTGCCATCGCCATCGTCACGGTGCTCGGCGCAAGCCTCGTCAACGCGCAGCTCGCCATCGGGATCGTCGCCATCCCCATCTATGCGCGGGTGATGCGCGCGTCCGTGCTGTCGGTGAAGGAGCAGGACTACGTCACGG
>JACCXQ010000047.1 GCA_013696945.1 Chloroflexota bacterium
ACCCTGCTCTGCGTGGGGCTCATCCCGCCAGTCGCCGCCGCCGATCCTGACCGTTCGCCCAGCTTCGATGGGGCGCTCATCACGGAGCTGCGATCGAACGGCGCCGACGTCGCGCGTCACGCGGCTACGGGCCAGCTTCGCTCCATCTCCGGTCGCACCGGGCAGCCGGCCGCGACATCAGACGCCCTTGGTCGCCCCCCGACGGGCAGCGCCGCCGCGCGGCGCTTCATGGCCCGCTACGGCTCGCTCTTCGGCATCGCCGCTGCATCGCGCGACTTGCGCGTCGCCCGCGCCACGCCAGACGGTATGGGCCGCACGTTCGTGCGCTACCAGCAGCTCCACAGCGGCGTGCCCGTCCTGGGTGGTGACCTGACCGTCCAGGTTGATGCGCAGCGCAACGTGATCTCGGCGCATGGCGAGGCCTCGCCCGACCTGCGAGTCGACGTCCAGCCGAGGGTTAGCGCTGCCGGCGCCGCGGAGACGGCCAAGTCAGCCATCGCCAAGCGCTACGGCATGAGCGCGCGTGACCTCTCCACGACAGCGCCTAGGCTGTGGGTCTACGACCCGGCGCTCATTGGCGGCCGCGCGCTGCCTTTCGCCCGCCTCGTCTGGCGCATGGACGTCACCGCGCGTGGTGCCGACTTCCGGGAACTCGTGCTCATCGACGCCCAGCGCGACATCGTGGCCCTCCGCTTCGATCAGCTCGCGGAAGCCAGGAACCGCCTCACCTGCGACGGCGGGAACACCGTCGCGGCCAGCGTGAACAACTATCCCTGCACGCTCGCGCGCGCTGAACGCACGGAGACCAGCGGAGTCACCGGAAACCCCGACATCGATGACGCGCACAAGTTCGCTGGTCACACCTACGACTTCTTCTTCGATCGTTTCGGACGGGACAGCCTGGACGGTGCCGGGATGGCCCTCAAGTCGACCGTCCGCTATTGCCCCAACAGCGCGAACTGCCCGAACTTCCAGAACGCCTTCTGGGATGGCCAACAGATGGCCTACGGCGCAGGCTTCGCCAGCGCCGACGATGTGGTCGGGCACGAGCTGTCGCATGGCGTGACCGACCACACCTCGAGCCTCTTCTACTACTACCAGTCGGGCGCCATCAACGAGGCAGTGTCCGACATCTTCGGCGAGTACATGGACCTCACCAACGGCGCCGGCACGGACTCGGCGGCCACCCGCTGGCAGATAGGCGAGGATCTCACAACGTTCGGCGTGATTCGCGACATGGAGGACCCGCCCCTCTTCGGCCAGCCGGACAAGATGACGAGCGCTCTGTACTACGCCGATGATCCTGAGGGGGACGGCGGTGGCGTCCACTACAACAGCGGCGTCGCCAACAAGGCCGCCTTCCTCATTGCTGACGGGCAGGTGTTCAACGGCCAGACGGTCAACGGTATCGGCATCGACAAGGCCGCTGCCATCTGGTATCGCGTAGAGACCCAGTACCTGAGCTCCGCGAGCGACTATGCGGACCTGGGCGACGCGCTGAACCAGGCCTGCATCGATCTCGTGGGCACGACGCCGAAGCAGAACAACGGCACCCCTAGCCCGAGTGGGGCGATCACCGCGGCGAACTGCACGGAAGTGAGCCAGGCCGTCCTTGCGACCGAGATGGCCCTCCAACCTACCGTCCCGAACGCGGCCGCCACGCATGCCCCGGTGTGCACGTCTGGCACGCCCTCGAACGCGTTCTTCGACGACCTCGAGAATCCCGGAAGCGGCAACTGGTCCACGGCCGGGCTCGGTACTTCGCCGAACATCTGGTACTACCCACAGACGACCCACCCATATACGAATTGGGACCCGACGTACGCCACCAGTGGGGACACGAACTTCTGGGGCGACGACCTCGATTCGGTCACCGACTCGGTGGTCCGGATGAATTCGGGTGTGACCATCCCTGCGGGTGGGTTCCTGCACTTCGCGCATGCCTATGGCTTCGAGGATGACTCGCAGTACGGCGGATCGAACGCTGTCGGTTACGACGGCGGCATCCTGGAGCGCCAGATCGGCACCGGCGCCTGGGCGGCTGTCCCAGGCAGCATGTTCACGCACAACGGCTATAACGGCACGATCCAGAGTGGCTTCGGAAACCCGCTCGGTGGCAGTAACGGGTTCATCAACGAGAGTCACGGCTACATCTCCAGCCGTGTCGATCTGAGCAGCCTGGCTGGCCAGAGTGTCAAGTTCCGGTTCCGGATCGGCACTGACAGCGGTGGCGCTGATTACGGCTGGTTCATCGACGACGTGCGCATCTACAGCTGCACGACCACCATCACCCGCCAGCCCGACGGGCGTATCCGCTTGGGCATGACCGGCGCCTTCGTCGGCGACAACGTCTATAACACGACCGCGCTGGGCCAGAAGAAGACCGGCTCGGCACCACGCGGCAGCACCATCACCTTCGGCATCTCGGCCCAGAACGACGGATCAGCCGCCGACAGCTTCACGCTGCTCGGCGCCGGCTCGAGCACCCACTACAACGTCAAGTACCTCGACGGCACCACGATCATCACCTCGCAGGTGGTCGCGGGGACCTACACGACGCCTTCGCTCGCACCTGGTGCCAGCCACCTCATCACGGTCAAGGTCAAGGTCAAGTCGACCGCTCCCGTGGGCTCAAAGGTCGGACGCCTCGTGACCATCACGTCGGTCGCCGACAACACCAAGAAGGATTCGGTCAAGTTCATCGGCAAGCGGGCCTGAGCGCGGACCTTCTCACCGGCAGCTCCAGTCGGCCCGGATCCCCACCCAGAGGGGACCCGGGCCGATCTCTTGACCCAGTTGTTCCCTGTCATCTATCCCGGCCCGGACTGGTAGTCCGAAACGAGGCGGCCTGAGACAGCTCCGGGATCCGTCGGCCAGCCGAGTGGACGCGGCGCTGAGCGTGGGGAGGTCGGCCGCACCGGGTCGCCGAGGCGTCGCGCCCTTGCTTGGGCGGACTAACAGTCCAGCGGTGGATCGTTGACCCGACTGCATGCCGCCGCGTCCGATACCAGTCGTGCCGTGGATGGATGACCGCCGGCTCCGCGACCGCGACCGCGACCGCGGACGCCCGTCCCGCGCCGGCACGCAGCCCGGTAACCCGAGCCCCGCCAACGCGGGACCCGGGGCCGCTCCGGTACGATCGGTCCGTGCACATGCGCCGCACCCTATCGATCGCCGTCTGGATCACGCTGCTCAGCGTGGGCGTCACCCCACCTGAGGCGGTCGCCGATCACGACCGCGCGCCCGGCCGCGACCGGGCACTCCTCACCGAGCTTCGAGCGAACGGCGCGCAAGTAGCGCGTCATGCGGCGACCGGCCAGCTGCGCTCCGTGGCCGGCCGCGCCGGCGATCCTGCCGCCACCAGCGAGGACCTCGGTCGTCCGTCGACTGCCCGCGCCGCCGCGCGGCGGTTCATGTCGCGGTACGGCTCGCTGTTCGGGATCGCCGATGCGTCGCGCGATCTGCACTTGACGCGCGAGAGAGCGACCGAGGGCGGCCGCACGGCGCTCCGTTATCAGCAGCTCCATCGCGGCGTCCCGGTGCTGGGTGGCGACCTGATGGTCCATGTCGGCCCAGGTCGGGATGTCCTTTCGGCGAGCGGCGAAGCTTCACCCGCGCTGCGAGTCGACGTCGAGCCGGTCGTCTCGGCCGCCGCCGCGTCTCGCACGGCCGCAAAGAGAACCGCGCGGAAGCACGGCGTCGCGTCCGGCACCCTTCGGGCGTCCCGCGTGCAGCTATGGATCTACGACCCGGCGCTGATGGGTGGTCGAGCCCTGCCGTACGCACGCCTCGTCTGGCGCATCGAAGTGACGAACGCGATGGGCGATCTGAGCGACCTCGTCCTCGTCGATGCCCGCACGGGTGGCGTCGCGCTGGCTTTCAGCCAGATCGCGTACGGGACGCCAACAACCGACGCATCCCAGCTCGTCTGTGACCAGCAGGGGCAGCGAGAAAACGTCAACGACAAGCTGCCGTGCACCGCGGCGACCGACATCAACGCATACCCGCCGCCACAGACGGCCCCGGTCGATGACAACCGCGCGTACGACTACGCCGAGGACACGTACGACTTCTACCGGCTCCGGTTCGACCGGGACAGCATCGATGACGCAGGGATGCAGATCGTCTCGACGGTGCGTTACTGCCCGTCGACAGGGCAGGGTGAGTGCCCCTACCAGAATGCATTCTGGAACGGCTCACAGATGGCATATGGGACAGGATTCGCCAACGCCGACGACGTCGTGGGCCACGAGCTCACGCACGGGGTCACCGAGTCCGACTCGGACCTCTTCTACTACTACCAGTCGGGCGCGGTCAACGAGGCGCTCTCGGACATCTTCGGGGAGTTCGTCGATCAGGCCTTCGATCACGGTCCCGACGATGACGACAGCGCTGGCGCGAAGTGGTTGATCGGTGAAGACACCGGAGCCATCCGCGACATGGAGGACCCCACGTCGTTCGCCGCGCCGGACCGGATGCGCAGCGAATACTACTGGCCGGATCCGTTCGAGAGCGATAACGGTGGCGTCCATACCAACAGTGGCGTGGCCAACAAGGCCGCATACCTGATCACGGACGGCGGGACGTTCAACGGCCGGACGGTCAGCGGCCTCGGCATCGACAAGGCCGCGTACCTATTCTACGTCGTCAATCGCGACCATCTGGGCACGGCCAGCGACTACGCCGATCTGGCGACGGCCCTTCGAACCGCTTGCGGACTCGCGGTAGGCGTCGTGACCCCGAATGACGGCAGCGGCAACCCCAGCGGCAGCGGCGCGTTCACCCTGTCCGACTGCGACGAGGTCGACGACGCGCTCGCGGCGACGGAGATGAACCAACAGCCCCGGGTGCTCGAGGCGGCGGCAACAGAGGCGCCGGTCTGCTCGAACGGCAGCCCGGCGACGGCGTTAGTCGACGAGTTCGCTGAGTCCCACCCCGGCTGGGTCGCGGGAGGCACGCCGGGCCGATGGCTCGACGACTCCTTCTACGCCTCCAGTGATCCGTGGCATCTCTACGGCAGTGATCGCGGCGGGACGGGAGACGCCTGGATCCGGATGCAGAGCGCGGTCACGATCCCGTCGAACGCGTTCCTTCGTCTGGAACACGCCTACGGGTTCGAGGACGGCTCGGAGGACGACCCCGGCAGCACCAAGCGGTACGACGGCGGCCTGGTCGAGTACAGCCTCAACGGGTCGGGCGGTCCGTGGATCGACGCAGGCCCGCTGTTCACGCACAACGGCTACAACGGCAAGCTCGCATCAGGGTCCGGCAACGTGCTCGCCGGACGGAAGGCGTTCACTGCCGAGAGCGCGGGGTACATCTCAAGCCGGTTGTCCCTCGCTGCGCTGGCCGGCCGGGGCGCGATGTTCCGGTTCCGCATCGCTACCGACGCTGGCGGCGTTGACTTCGGTTGGGTCATCGACGACGTGCACATCTACACATGTCCCACCGACGCGGACGGGCCGCCCGAGGTCCTCCCGCCGGAGGTCAGGCTGGGGCGAAACGTCTCGATCAAGAAGAGCGGCACGAACGTGGTGCCGGTCTATGTGGAGATCTCCGTGATCGACACGAGCGGCACGTCCGCGACCGCCCTCCAGCAGGCTGTGGGAGGTGGCTCCTTCGCGGACGTGAACGTCAGCCCACTGGGATCGACATCCGTGAAGGTGCTTGTCGCACCGAGCGCCACGACGACGCGGACGTTCCGGGCCGCGGCGGTCGATGAAGCTGGCAACGGGAGCCTCAACACCTTCGGCCCGGCTGGCGGGCCGTATCGGGTCCGCGCCATCCAGGATGCCGGTGGCTCGGTGACATACAGCGGCAGTTGGAGCACTCAGTCGGCAACGAAGTTCTTCGGCGGACGGGTCCGTTTCGCGGATCTGGCCACCGAGAGTGCGAGCATCATGCAGACCGGCATTGGCTATGGCCTCGTCACCACGATGGGCATCGACCGCGGTGCAGTTCGAGTGGTGATCAAGGAGAGCGGCTTGACCGTCGTCGATGAGATCGTCGATCTGTTCTGGGCCTTCGAGCGACCGCGCATGATCGCCTTCTCCTGGGACTTCGCCACGAGCGTGCCGCGGACGATGGAGATCAAGCCGGTCGACATCGGGTTCGGGGTGGGCCGGGTCGACCTCGATGCGTTCCTGGTGGTCGGCCCTTAAGCGGCAACATCGCTGCCCATCGGCTCCTCAGGCGGAAACGCTGCCGCTCGTCAACGCTGCTTTCGGACGCTGGGTCGCCGGTGGACCCATCCGAGGGACGGGGCCTGGCGGCTCTCGCCCGATCCCGGCGACGGGGCGCCACGCGCCCGACTTCCTCCCTCGATCGGGGCGGTGGGCGGTGCCGATCGGCGGGTTGTCCACCATGACTCTCCCGTCCTCCTCGGGATGGGTCCACAGGCGTTCCAGGCACACCATGGTTCGAACGACCCGCTCGCACCGCGTGGCGGTTCGCACCGCGTGGCGGTTCGCACCGCCTAGTCACCCGCGGGCTGCAAAGTGCCGAACTCGTCCTTTGCACCTCTTTCGCGATCCCGATCTTAGCGTGCCCGAGCGTGGATCGAGGTCCGCAGGGCGGGCTCCAGCCGGATGTCGATACTTACGAGCCCAGCCATGACTACGAAGGGCAACGAGCCTCCGACGCGGGCAGACGGCAGCGCCACGTCACTGCCCTTCGATGTAACACGGCTGATAGCCTGCCCTCCACGAGCCTTCGCGTCAGGTTGTCGTGCCCGGGATCAGGCTTGCCGCGCGGTCGTATCGGCCGCGAAGGAGGTCACCGTGCTGGAGCATGATCTGAGCACCATCCAGCCAGGCTGGGACGTCTTCGGCTCCGATGGCGAGAAGGTCGGGTCCGTGAAGGGGTCGACCGACGCGCACGTCATCGTGGAGAAGGGCCTGTTACTCAAGCAGGACCTGTACGTGCCTCACTCGCACGTCGCGGGCATCGGCGAGGAGAACATCACGCTCTCGGTCGCCAAGTCCGAGGTCGATTCGATGGACTGGAGCGAACCCGGAACAGGATCGGTCGAGCCGACCGACGGCGGCTCACCGTCAGAGGACGATTCGAGCGACGAACCCGCCTCACGGCCGGCGGACACCGGAGCGTACGATCCTCGAGCGCCCGAGTCGCGCGGCGCGGATACCACCACGATGACCGGTGCCGGGTTCGGCGCAGGTGCCGGACCGGCGGCCGCCGGCTCGCTCGGTGCCTTCAGCGGGCCCGATGCTCAGACCGACCGGTTCGGGGGCGCCGGCCGTGGCGGGACGAGCGACCTGGCCCCTCCGCCCGAGGATCAGTTGACATCCGAGGACGAGCCCAAGCCCGAGGAGCGCCGCTAGGCGCGTCGAGGCTCAAGGGCGGACGTCGAGGACTATCTCCGCTTCCTGTGGCGGTGGGCCAGGCACCCAGCCCGGCGCGCTCAACCGATGGCATCCACCACCGTCGACGCCGATGATGGCATGAACGATGCCGTCGGAGCCACGCCCGACGCGCACCTCGCGCAGGACCGAGAGTCCCGGCTGGCCCACGAACGGCGTGCCGAGCTGGACCGGACCGATGAAGCTCAGGACGATCGCGCGCTCCCCATCGGACGGCGCGGGTAGGCCGAACCGGGCCTCGACCTCCGAGCTGGGCACGCTCTCGACGGTCACGACCGACGCCTGACCCGCTGTCGGGCGACGCTGGTCGAGGATCAACGCGACCTGATCGAACCCGTTGCGTGGTCCCCATCGCGAGCGGACGAGACGCCACGTGGCCGACGTGCCGTCGCCGATCGAGGCCGCGTCACAGGTGAAGCCGGTATCGGTCGGGAGCGCGGTGGGCGGCGGGGGCACCGGCGGCGCGGAGGGTACCGGCGTCTGTGGCGAGGTGGAGGCTGGTGGCGCGAGGGAGGCTGAGGCTGCCGGCGGGGGGGCGATGCTCGGCACCACGGAGCCCGGCACGCTGGACGCGGCGCCTGACGGCGAAGCAAGAGCCGTGGAGCGTCGTGGCGAGGGACTCGCGTCGGTGGCGAGACCAGCGAGCCCACCGCCCATGATGGCCCACGTCGCCAGGCCGACGAGTCCGACTGCGAGCAGCACGCCGATGACCGAGGTCAGCGGGTTTCCCTGGCGGCCTGCGAGCGCCCGCCGCGTCGTGACACCGAGCACCGGGTCCGTCGGCCGTCCGAGGGGCGTACCGCACCAGCGGCAGAACCCCGCCGATGCGCTGTTGGCGGCTCCGCACAGCGCGCAGCGGACCTCCCCCGTTCGGTGATCCGCTGCGACCCACGGTGCGCTCCCTCCGCGTGCCCCTCGGGAGCGGCCCGGCCTCGACTGCGTCATCGTGGGGATGGTCCCATAGCTGGCCGCGCGGCGACCCGAGGCGAGGGGTCGATGGTCAGGCTCGCGCTGCCTGGAGCCCGCGCACAGCCGGGATGATCTCGCGGCCGTAGATCTCGAGCGTCGTCTCCTCGTCGCCGTTCATCAGGTAGATGTTGAACTGCGTGACCCCAGCCGCGGCGAGCTCGCCGAGCTTGGCCACGTGCTCCTCGACCGTGCCGATGACGCAGAACCGATCGACCACGTCGTCATCCACGAACGCTGCATTGGAGGATCCGACCTCGGCGTGGTGGTGGTAGTCGTAGCCTTCGCGCTCGCGGATGTAGCCGGTCAGCGAATCCGGCAACTGATCGCGCGGATACTTGTTGACGAGATCGACGACGTGGTTGCTCACCAGAGCCGGGAACCAGCGGACACGATCCCGGCAAACCGCACGATCCCCCACATGCGCGGGCGCGGCGGCCATCACCTGGAGGCTCCCCGGATCTCGGCCGGCGGAGCGCGCCGCCTCGTCCATCTGGCCGACGAACCAGCGGATGAGGTCGGGTTCCGCGAGCTGGAGGATCACGCCATCGGCGATGCGCCCGGTCAGCTCGAGCACTTTCGGCCCGTAGCCGGCGATCCAGACCGCCAGCTTGCCACCGGGCGTCCATGTCAGCTCGAGATCCGTGCCCTCGGAGCTTGCGGAGCGGCCCTCGACTAGGTCCCGGATGAGCTGCGCGGCCTCTTCCAGGCGGGCCAGGGTGGTCGGCGGCTTGCCCTCGACGCGTCGTGCGGAATCGCCGCGCCCGATGCCGAGATCCATCCGGCCTCCGGAGATCTCGTTGAGCGTCGCGAGCATCGACGCGGTGACGGACGGCTCCCGGGTCGCGGGATTGGTGACGCAGGTACCCAGCCGCAACCGTGAAGTGGCGCCGGCCATCAGCGTGAGGAGCGCGTACGGCTCGCGCCAGAGGACGTGGCTGTCGAAGACCCACCCGTAGTCGAAGCCGGCAGCCTC
>JACCXQ010000048.1 GCA_013696945.1 Chloroflexota bacterium
GCTGGGTCTGCGCGCGAGACGCCGAGGGGCTCGTGGGGTTCGTGAATGTGCCGTGGGATGGAGCGGTCCATGCGTTCATCCTCGACACGCTCGTGAGTGCCCGTGCTCGACGGCAGGGCATCGGGACACGGATGGTCGCCCTCGCGGCGGACGAGGCTCGAGCAGCCGGGTGCGACTGGTTGCACGCCGACTTCGACGACGGGCTCAGCCCGTTCTATCTCGACTCCTGTGGCTTTACCTCGACTCCCGCCGGGTTGATCGCGCTCTAGACACGGGCGGAGTCGACCCCGGCGGCCCGGGTTCGATCCCCGACGCTAACGTCGGCGGAGGACCACCACAGCCACGACGACCGCGACCACGGCCGGGACGGCATACAGGAGCGCCCTCTCGGTCATGCGCGCGATCGCCACGCCTTGCCAACCCCACCTCTCGATACCGTTGAGCGTCACGACGAGCTGGGCACCTGCGAGCACGATCAGCGCTCCGCCGAGGATGAGGAGTGGCAGTGCGATGGTGAGTCGGCGCGCCTGCATCGGTTCCTCCTGGAGCATGTGGGGCCGGGGACAACGATCGTACATCCGGCGTCTGCCCGTCGGTCAGGGGGCGGCGGTCCGCGCGCGCCGTAGCCAGGCACCAGCGGCCAATGCACTCACGATCAACGGTCGCGGCGCTGACGCCTCCGGGGCATCTCGGGCGTCGCCATCTCATCGGGGTCCGTAGGGCCGGTCGGGCCTGGGAGCGGCTCGCCCAGCTGGCTGCGCCGCCGATCAACGCCAGCACCAAGACCTCGGACGGCAGGTCGGCTGCGGGTCCTAGCACCCTTGTAAGAGATCCGCGATCGCTCGTCCCCTACCACCGGCCGTGCGTCCTCGGACGTCAGCCACTGCGTGCGGTCCTGCTGATGCCAGTTCGCGGCGCTCGAAGTGCAACATGCCTGGGCGAGTCTACGCCGCACCCTCTCCCACACGAAGCGATCGGGGGGACCTGGACCGCCGACGCGGGGGAATAGCGTGTCCGCATGGTCGACTGCATCATCTGCGCCAAGCACCGCGGGGAGGGTCCGCTCGGCGGCGAGCTCGTCGCGGCGGCCGATGGCTTCCGTGTCTACCACGCCTCCCCCGCTGAGGACGGCCGAGCGTCTCTCGGACACCTCTTCATCGAAACCGAGCGCCATGTCGCGTACGTGACCGAGCTCACGGACGACGAGGCCGGGGCGCTCGGACGGCTCCGAACCCGGCTGGCTCGCGCCCTGATGGACGAGACGAGCGTCGAACGGACGTTCGCCATGGTCATCGGGACCAGCGTCGCGCACTTCCATGAGCACGTGATGGCTCGTCACACCGGGACGCCGAAGGAGGTGCCGTGGTACCGCAGCCACGAGGCGGCTCCCCGAGCTGACGTGGCGACCGTCCGAGACCTGGCCCGCCGGCTCAGCCTCCGACTTCCGCCAAGGTCGTGAACGCGACATCGTCCCTGGGAGGTGTCAGGACGAACGCGACGCAGGGCGGCCTTCCGGGTCGTGGAACGCCGGGCGACCCATCCGAGCGAGGAAGCTGAACGTCTCCAGCACGCGGGCAGCTTCCTCTTCCGACCGGCACAGCAGAGGTACCGATCCGCGGACGTAGCCCGATCCCCGCCTGACACACTGATCCGACCGGGCCCTCCGACGACGGGACGGGCGCCCACGGACCCGACCAGCGGCCACGGACCCGACCAGCGGCCACGGACCCGACTCCGACTCGTCCTCGCGCTCTGTTACGCTCGCGCTCGATGAGCACGTCACCGATCGCATCGGGCGCTGCGGTGACGGCCGTCTCGGCCCCACCGAGTCCCCCCGCCCCGCCGGGACCACCGGTCCGGAGACTGCAAGCCCCGACCCCGCGCGTCGCCCTGCTCATCGGCGCCATCGTCGTCATCGGCGTGATCTTCTACATGGCGCGCGGCTCGCTCGGGCCGTTCGTGCTCGGCCTCGTCCTCATCTACGTGATGGATCCGGCCGTGGAGCG
>JACCXQ010000065.1 GCA_013696945.1 Chloroflexota bacterium
GATCTCCGGGTCGAAGGCGAGGGTGTTGCGAATCACGGTCCGGTAGCCAGCGTTGTCCTCGTCGCGGAGCATGTGCATGAACGCGCTGTTGTAGACGCGGTGCATGCCGAGCGTGCGGACGAAATAGCCCTCCATCAGCCAGAAGGCTTCGGCCAGGAGGAGCGTGTCGGGTGCTTCGGTGGCGACCCGGTCCACGACCTGGCGCCAGAACTCCTCCGGCATCCGCTCGGCGAACTCGCGCGGGTCCATCGCCGACTCGGCACGCGAGGCGATCGATTCGCCGCTTCCGAGCACGGGGTACCAGAGGCGCTGCACGTGGCGGCGCGCGAGTGTCATCGCGGCGTCGAAGCGGATGATCGGCGCGCGGCGGGCGACCGCGAGGATGGTCTCGATGACCGCCTCGCGAACGTCCTCGCGCAGGTAGTCCAGCTGCGCCGTGTCATTCCACGGCATCCCCGTGCCGTCATTGCCGTGGTAGACGTAGCGCTCCTCGCCGCTCCAGCGATCGACGCGCCTGAAGACGACCGCCGCGTCCGAGCCATCGTCGTAGTGGTCCTCGAGGTAGATGCCGGCCCGCTCGTCGGTCGAGAGATTGGGTCCGCTGAAGGAGTAGGCCGGGAACGGGCTGTCGGGACGCGAGATGAAGAAGTCCGGATGCTCCACCACCCAGCGAGAGTCGATGCCCATGTGGTTGGGCACCATGTCGCACGCGAGTCGGATGCCTCGCCCCATCGAGCGTTCGCGGAGTGCTGCGAACGCCGCCTCCCCGCCGAGATCCTCGCTGATCCGGTAATCCATCAGCGAGTAGGCCGAGGCAACCGCCTCCGGGTTCCCGCGGCGCTGCTTGATGAGCTTGGACGCGACACTGCGCTCCCAGACACCGATCAGCCAGAGCCCGGTGAACCCCTGCGCGGCCAGCGACTCCAGCTCTTCATCGGGGATCGCGTCGAGGGTCCGGATCGGTCGCTCGTAGCGGCGGCTGAGCTGATCGAGCCACACGTATGTGCTCTTGGCCATCAGCACGGTGCGCGGCATCCAGTCGCGATCCTGGCTGTAACGCTCCGTCTCCGAGTCGAGCCCGGCGAAGCCGTGGAGCGCCTCCGTGTCCGTCTCCCCCGGTCCGCCCATCCCGAAGGCCGGTGTGGCGATACCGTCGTCATCGTCGTCGACGCCGACGCCGCGCTCGAGATCGGCGAGCAGGTCCAGGTCGGCTCCCAGGGCGTCGACGAGCGCGCGTGCCTCGGGCCAGTGGTCACGGATGTACCGCAGTTGTCCGGCCAACGAGTCGGGCGACTCGAGAGCCGGGGACAGCAGCAGTCCCACGAGGTCCTCGTCGGGCTCGCCTGCCGACGCGAGGTGGCGGCGCATCGACTCGACGACCTCTGGATAGAGCGACGTTCGAGCCACCGGTAGCTCGTCGAACAGGTCGCCGTGGCGGATGAACGCCGGGTTGCGGTTCGCTAGCCAGAGGAGGAGCAGCTCTTCGAGCACGACCTCACGGTGCGGGCGCCCGCCCGAGCGCTCCTCGAGGTACTCCTCGGCCGGCAGCTCGCCGCGGTAGACCGGCAGTACCGGGAACTGGGCAGCGTAGGCCAGGAGCGCCTCCTCGAGAGCGTCGCTTCCGACGTCCCGCCCGACCTTCACAAGCATCTCGCCGAGGAGGGTCTGGCCGGCATCGTCGCCATGCGCCTGTATGACCCGGTGCATGGCTTCGTGGATGAGGGCCATCGCCTGGAGCTGGCGCGCTCGTGGGGGCGTTGGCTCGGCTGGGTCCCGTCGCTCGGCGATCAGGCGAGCGAGCCGGCGCGCCGAGGCCGCGGCCGTGGGCATCTCGATCGGCGGCAGCAGCGGCTCGTCGAACGCATAGCGCTCACGCGCGACCCGCGCAACGGGTACCTCCCTCGTGGTGTCGCGTGCGTCAGTCACGGGACCGGTCTCAGGCTGCGCGGAGGAGAGGCGCCACGATCTCACCCATACGGCGGCGATGGTCGTTGGTGCGGAAGTCGTGCATCGGCTGGGGATCCAGTGGCGACTCGCCGCTCACCCGGCCTCCCCGCCGCACGTAACAGATGGGGTAGATGTCGCCCCGGTCGTTCGTCTCGATGCTGAGCGCCACGCCGTCCGGGCCTGGCGCGTCGACGAAGTCGGCGAGCGGCACGATGCCGGTGTCGCGGATGGCGCCCGCGTCATCACGGACGAGCGCCCGCGCCAGGTATGACTTCTGGTTCCACAACTCCGGTGCGACGGTCGCTTCCTGGAGGAGGTACGCGACCACGTCCTGCGGCGCGACGACCGGCTCATCGAGCTGTGCTCCGAAATGGACCCTGGCGACCTGCCGCGCCATCATCCGGGCGTTGTAGCGCGCGCCGTGGACGGCACCGGAGTTGGCCGGATGGCCGAACTTGCGCAGCCCAGGGACCCCCTGGCCGATGGTGCCCGCGAAGTAGATCCCGGGCACCGTGGCGCTCTCGAACCACGCGGTCATCGAGGGGAGGCGGCTCTGGCCGAAGACCGTCACGCCGAGCGAACCCAGATCGCCCAGCGGGCACTGGAAGCCGGTCGCGGCGATGACCTCGTCCACCTCGACCGCGAGCGGTTCGCCCGACACCGATCCGCGTGTGTGGACCGTGAAGCCGTGCGCGCCGTGCTCGATCCGCTCCGTCGAGGCGTTGAGGATGAAGACCCCGTTGCCCAGATTCGCGTCCTCCCACGGCTGCAGGTAGCGGGCACGGATGCCTGCCAGGTCGTAAAGGTTCACGGACAGCGTGGCCGGGCGGGGTGACGCAAGGACGATACGGCTCGCCCAGGGCAGCAGTCCCGTCGCCAGCTCGAATCCCGAGTTCTGCTTCCCGATGATGAAGAGGCGCTTGCCCGCGTAACTCTCGGCCGCCCGGGTATCGACATAGTGGGGGATGAGGTCGAACCCGGGCGTATCCGGCTTGTATGGCTCGGCGACGCCAACGGCGAAGATGGCGACCTTGCAGCGGTACTCCCCGTCGCTCGTCCGAAGTACGAAGCGCTCGCCGTCACGGGCGGTGCTCTCCCAGCGACAGTCGTATCGGATCGCCGTGGCCGTCCGTTCCGCGAACCTGGCCAGGCCGAGCTCCATCTCCGGGCGCGACGGGAAGTCGGACGTGCCGTCCATTAGCTCCGGCATCACGGCGCGGTGGGCCGGCTCGTCGCCAAGGAGCGAGTTCCAGTCGTACCACTCGTACTCGCGACTGAGTCGCTCGTACGGGGCGTGCGGCTTCGTCCAGCTCAGCAGGCGCTGGAAGAATGGGAAGCGGCGGAACATGCCACCCGGCGACGGATCCGCAGAGATCGCCGCGTGACGGATCCCCAGCCGCGAAAGGCTGTAGCTGGTCTGGATGCCGCCCGGACCGCTGC
>JACCXQ010000073.1 GCA_013696945.1 Chloroflexota bacterium
ACGTGACCGTCCCGGCCTGGAGCAGGCTGATCGTCTTCACATCGTCCGTTGCGGCGCGCCGCTCGCGCAGATCGACGTCCAGAGTCCCGTCAGAGCCGAGGTCCGCCTCGACGCGCGTCTCGGCCCCGTCCGGGCCGCTGAACCGCACCTCGACGCCGTTGTCACCATGCTGGTTCGTCTGCTGGGTCCAGCCGGGATCCACGACCACCTCTCGGACCACGATCCGACCGCCGTCCAGTCCGAGCGCCACCACGCCCGCATCACCCGCGTCGAACGTGGAGAGGCCAGCCAGGAGCAGCTCGGCGCCGGGCGTGCCCGAGATGCCTGCCTCCGCGGGGGCGGGCGTGCTGCCGACTTCCAGCCCCGGCCCGCTCGCCGCGCCGGCCGAGCTGCAGGCGACCGCGAAGAGGCCGATGAATGGGAGCGTGAAGAGTCGTCGTCGAGAGTGCATGCTCGAAAGCATCGGTCGGATCGCTGAGTCGTGCCTGAACGGTGGCTGAGAAAGTTCTCAGCTACACAGGCGGTTAGCATCCACGAGTGACGTCAGGACGCGTGCTCCAGGTCAATGTCTCGGCGGGCGGCGTACCAAAGCACGCCGTGGAGCGGGCGCTCGTGGACTGGCTCGGTGTGGAGGGTGACGCGCACCACGAGCCGACGGTCCACGGCGGACCGCATCGCGCCGTCTGCCTCTTCGGCATCGAGGTCATCCGCCGTCTGCAGGCGGAGGGCCATCCGCTCGGGCCAGGGTCGGTCGGCGAGAACCTGACCACCGAAGGCATCGAATGGTCGCTGCTGCCGGTCGGCACGCGAGCGCGCGTGGGTGAGTCGGTCGTGCTCGAGCTGGCCAGCCCGGCCATGCCGTGCAACACGCAGCGCCCGAACTTCAAGGACGAGCGCTTCGGGCGGATGTCGATCGTGCTGCATCCCTCGGACTCCCGGATGTACGCCCGTGTGCTCGAGACGGGCGAGGTCCGACCCGGCGACCCGATCGAGCTTCTCCCGCCGGCCGAAGACTCACGCGCGGAGACCCATCGACTGCTCGACCGGCTGGACGCCTGCGAGCAGGAATCGGATCTCCGGCTGTGGAGGGCGGCGGTCGCCGCGGGGCGAGACGTCCGGATCCTCGACGATGGCGAGCTCTCGGTGGCCGCGTCGCCGGAGCTGCCGGGGCCGACTTTCAACAGCGCCTGCGGCCTTCGACAGCTGCCGAACCTCCTGCCGGTCGTTCTTGACCACTTCGAACGAGCGGGAGTGGACGGCTGGGTGCCCATCGAGACCGAGCCATGGCCGGACGCCGAGCCCGACTTCGAGCTCACCATCACGTCCGCGACACCGGGGGACGTGGCCGACAGCGAGCCTCCCGAAGGCGTCGTCATCCGCCGTCTCCAGCCCGAGGAATGGCTGACCTGGGCGACGGTCATGGCTGCCGCCAGCGGGGCCGACGAGGACGAGACCGCGGCCCTCACGGACCCGGCACCGCACCTGCTCGCGACCCGCCACGTGCACGCGCTGGTCGCCGAGGAAGGCGGCACGGCGGTCGGTGTCGGCACGTTGCACACCCACAAACGGGTCGGACTGCTGCGGGCCGGGATGGTGGTGCCCCATGCGCGCGGCCGAGGCATCCAGCGCGCGCTCATCGGGGCACGAGCGAGGCTCGCCGAGGAGCTCGGCTGCGATGTGGTCACGGCCCAGGCGCCCCCTAGCAGCGCGTCGGAGCGGAACCTGCATCGGATGGGCTTCTCGCGGATCTGGGTCCGCCCCGTCTACCGCTACGACTCCCCGGCCGTTGGGGATGAGTGACGCGCTCCGGGTAGAGCGATCGGGGCCGCGTGGCGTCATCGCGCGGGTGACGCTGGCACGACCGGATGTCCACAACGCCTTCGACGCGCCGCTCATCGACGAGTTGCGGCGCGGCTTCACTCAGCTCGCCGAAGAGCCAGTGGAACGGCTCCGTGGCGTAGTGCTGGCCGGCGAGGGCGACTCCTTCTGTGCCGGGGCGGACATCACGTGGATGCGCGCAAGCCTCGGGCTGTCGCGCGAACAGAACGAGCAGGACGCGATGGCCATGGCGCAGATGTTCGATGCGATCGATCGCTGCCCGGTCCCGGTCATCGCGCGCGTCCATGGGGCGGCGCTCGGCGGCGGGATGGGGCTCTGCGCGGTGTCGGACCTGGTCATCGCCGAGGCCGGGACGCGATTCGGGTTCACCGAGACGCGCCTGGGGATCCTGCCGGCGGTCATCAGCCCGTTCGTGATCGCGAAGATCGGGGAGACGCACGCACGAGCGCTGTTCCCTGGCGGGCGGCGTTTCGACGCGACACGGGCGGCCCGGATCGGACTAGTGCACGAGGTGGTCGAGGGGGAGGCGGCGCTCGATGCCGCGGTGGAGGCGGCGGTGGGCGACCTGCTGGCGGCAGGCCCCACGGCAGCGCGCGCGGCGAAGGCGATCGTCCGCGAGGTGCGCGGCCTGCCGCACGAGTCGACTCGCTGGCACACGGCACGACGCATAGCCGCACAACGGACCAGCGCCGAGGGACAGGAGGGGCTCCGCGCCTTCCTGGAGCGCCGCCCTCCCGGCTGGACGGAGTAGGCGAGAAACAGGGGTTGCCACCGATCAAGCGGCTTCTCGTTGCGAACCGCGGCGAGCTTGTGGTTCGGATCGCGCGGACGTGCCGGGCCCTGGGCATCGAGTGCATCGCGCTCGTTCCGGACGACCAGTCGCGCGCGTGGTGGGCGCGCCAGACGGACGAGGTGGTGCCCCTCCCCGGCTCGTATCTGGACGCGGACGCCGTGCTCCACGCGGCGCGCCAGGCCCAGGCGGATGCGATCCACCCTGGGTACGGCTTCCTGGCCGAGAACGCTGACTTCGCCGATGCGGTCGAGGCGGCGGGGATGATCTGGGTCGGGCCTCCCGGGTCGGCTATGCGGGCGCTCGGCGACAAGCAGCAGGGGCGGCACCTGGCCGCGTCGGTCGGCGTCCCGACGCTGCCCGGCTACGACGGCGATGAGCAGACGAACGAGCGCCTCGCCGCCGAGGCCAGCCGCATCGGCTACCCGGTGCTGGTCAAGCCGAGCGCCGGTGGCGGTGGCAAGGGCATGCACCTCGTCCGCGACGCCGCCGCGCTGCCCGAGGCGCTCGCCCAGGCCCGGCGAGAGGCCGCTGCCGCGTTCGGGGATGAGCGGCTGATCCTGGAGCGCTACTTGGAGCGACCGCGCCACGTTGAGGTGCAGCTACTGCTCGACGCGCACGGCGAGGGCGTGCATCTCGGCGAGCGCGACTGTTCGCTTCAGCGCCGCCACCAGAAGGTGATCGAGGAAGCGCCTTCTCCCGCCGTCGATGCAGCGCTCCGCGAGCGGCTCGGCGACGCCGCTCTCCGACTCGCCCTGGCGGCGGGCTACGTCGGCGCCGGCACGGCCGAGTTCCTCCTCGACGATCGTGGCGACTTCTTCTTCCTCGAGGTCAACGCCCGCCTCCAGGTCGAGCATCCCGTGACCGAGCTCGTCACCGGACGTGACCTCGTGGCCGACCAGCTTCGGCTCGCGGCTGGCGAGCCGCTGGGCTTCGCTCGGGCCGATGTCACGTTGAGCGGCCATGCCATCGAAGCGCGGATCTACGCCGAGGATCCCTGGGCCGACTTCCTGCCCGCGACCGGGCAGATCGTCGAGGCTCGCTGGCCGATCGGCGAGGGCCTGCGGGTCGATGCGGGCATCGGAGCCGGCGACGTCATCGGCCCGCGCTACGACCCACTCCTGGCGAAGGTCCTTGCCCACGGCCCCACACGCGAGGAGGCGATCGAACGGCTGACCGCCGCACTGCGCCAGACCGCCGTCACCGGGCTCACCACGAACCGAGGCTTCCTCGTCAGGCTGCTCGAGGTGGCCGAGGTCCGGGATGGTGATGCGCGGACCGACACCATCGAGCGGCTATGGCAGCCGGCGGACGAACCTGACCTGACCGACCGGCTTTTCGGCGCTGCGGCTGCCGCCCTATCGACCGACCGGGCCGCCACGAGCGTGACTTCGGGCTTCCGACTCAACGGCCCGCGGCGCGTGGCCATCCGCCTTGGTCGGGATGAGCGCCTGGTCGACGCGGATGCGGCCGCGCTCGGTGGGATAGGTTGGTCGACCGACGGGGGTCGCGCCCTGCTCGACCTGGACGGGCGCGCGTTCGAGGCGGCGCTCGCCACGCCACCGACCGTTGATTCGGCGATGAGCCAGGCCCAACGCGAGCACGGCTCCGTGGCGGCCGTCGTCGCCCCGATGCCCGGCGCGGTCCTTGCCGTTCGCGTTGCTGCAGGCGACGATGTCGAGCCGGGTCAGACGCTGGTCGTCCTGGAGGCCATGAAGATGGAGAACGCGGTCACCGCCCCAGCCGCCGCGACCGTCACGCACGTCCTTGTCGTGCCAGGCCAGCAGGTCCAGCGCGGCGACCCCCTCGTGGAGTTGGACTGACGCGCAACCCCGGATACTCTCCGGGCATGCCGAACGGCTTTCCTGCGCGCGTCCGGATCTACGAGGTGGGGCCGCGCGACGGGCTCCAGAACGAGGCGCATCCGCTCGACACCGATACGAAGCTCGGCTACATCGAGCGGCTGGTGGCGGCCGGCCTGCGTGAGATCGAGGCGACCAGCTTCGTCTCGCCGCGCGCGATCCCCCAGCTCGCGGACGCGGATGCGCTCCTCCTCCGCCTGCCGCATGGAGACGGCGTCCGCTACCCCGTGCTCGTCCCGAACATGCGCGGGATGGAGCGCGCCATCTCGGCCGGGGCGACCGCCATCGCGGTCTTCACCGCAGCCAGCGACGCTTTCACAGAGGCCAACATCGGCATGTCGGTCGATTCATCCCTCGAGGCGTTCCGCCCGGTCCTCGCGGAGGCGGCACGACGCGGGGTATGGACCCGCGCCTACGTCTCGACCGCCTTCGGCTGCCCGTTCACCGGCCGAATCGAGCCCGAGCGGGTCGTCGATGTCTCCCTCCGATTGGCCGACCTGGGGGCGCAGGAGATCTGCCTGGGCGACACCATCGGGGTGGGCGTGCCGTCACAGGTCCACGAGCTCACGGCGCGCCACATCGACGCCGGCCTTCCGCTCGACCGGCTCGCGTACCACTTCCACGACACGCGCGGCACCGCGCTTGCGAACGTCTTGGCGGGGCTGGAGGACGGCGTCAGCTGTTTCGATGCCTCTGCCGGCGGAACGGGCGGCTGCCCCTACGCGCCCGGTGCGGCCGGGAACCTGGCCACGGAAGACCTGGTGTACCTGCTCGATGGTCTTGGGATCGAGCACGGCGTCCAGCTCGGCGGGGTGCTCGAGGCAGCGCGGTTCATCAGTGGGGCGCTGCGGCGGCCGCTCGCGAGCAAGGTCGGGCAGGCCGGAGGCTGGGACCCCTCGACCGGTCGGGCAACGGATCGCGAGGCCCGCCAGCGCTGGTAGTCGGTGGGCGCCGGAACAGGGTCTAGGGCTGCGTGACCGACCGTGACTGCTGCGTGGCGGGCCGGTCGGTGCGCGCCTGGATGTCGGCAAGCATCACCATCGACCCGTAGAGCGCCACGATGGCCAGGAGCGCCCCAGCGACCAGGACACGACCTCGCCCGAGGGTAAGGATCGGGCCGCGGGCCGGGACGGGCACGCCCTCGAACTCGGTGCCGCGGAATCGATCGACGTAGGGCAGCTCGGGCTCGGGGCTCGGGGCTCGGGCTCGACGAGCATGGCGTCGTACGCGCAGGCGGGGCAGGTAAGGGCGACGGCGTCGAGCTGGGTCTCGCAGCGAGGACAGAACTGGTGGCCCATCGGGTGCAGCTCCATGCGCGGCAGCAGAACGTGAGGGTAGGGGCCGCGAGGGACTAGTCGCCACTCCCACTTTGGTCCTGGCGCGCTCGGGTGTGGTGGCGTTCGGTGGACTGCGGTGCTCGCAACCCGCCATCAAGGCCGCTGCGGATCGCGACTTCACTGCTACTGTTGGTATGCCGACCAACGGGCGTTGCTGGGCGACTACCGGGGGCCGGCGCCGCCCGACTCTCTCCAGCTGCCCCGGATCCGGCCGCGTTTCGGCCTGTCGCGCCTTCGCCCGCTCGAGCCGCACGCCGCCCAAGCGCCATGGGCGGTCCTTGCCGGCGCCGAACCTCGTACGCAACACTTGTACTGAAGGCAGCGGCCCGAGGCGCCGCGGCAGCGGCCTCCGCGTGACGCTCGGTTCGCCTTTGGGTACGATGCGGCCGATGCGCGGCCGAGTCCCGGCTGGCTCAAGGGGCATGTGGATAGCGTCGTACTCCTCCTCAACTCGAATTACGAGCCCCTCAACGTCTGCGACGTGCGGCGGGCGTTCCGACTCCTCTTCGGTGAGAAGGCGGAGGTGATCCACTACGACCACCACGAGATCCGCACGGCCCGCGAGATCTTCCGCGCGCCCAGCGTGATCCGCCTCCAGTACCACGTGAAGCGACCACGGCCCCGCGTCCGCCTGTCACGTCGCGAGGTCTTCTCGCGGGACAGCCACACGTGCCAGTACTGCGGGCTCGTCACGCACGACCTGACGCTCGACCATGTCGTACCCCGTCATCGCGGTGGCGCGCATGCCTGGGACAACCTGGTCGCGGCGTGCAAGCCGTGCAACCATCGCAAGGGTGGGAAGCTCATCGACGAGGCGCGCATGCGTCTCCAGCGGCCGCCGTTCGAGCCGCGTTGCGACGTCTACACCCGCTTCACGCCGTATCTGACGGACCCGCGCAACGAAGGATGGCGCGACTACCTCTTCCTGGGCCGGAACTGATCGACCTCCCGGCGCCCGACCTGCCGGACGAGTTGGATCGGCTCCTCGACCATCTCTGGGCGAATGGTCACGCTGCGTACGTCGTGGGCGGCGCCATCCGCGACCAGCTGCTGGGGCGTGAGAGCGCCGATTGGGACGTCGCCACGGACGCCCTCCCCGACCGACTCCTGGAGCTCTTCCCGAACGGCGCCTACGAGAACCGATTCGGCACGGTCCTGACCGACGGCATCGAGGTCACCACGTTCCGGCGCGACCACCGCTACCGCGACCACCGGCGGCCGGACGAGGTGACCTTCACCGATTCGCTCGAGGAGGATCTGTCCAGGCGCGACTTCACGATCAACGCGATCGCGTGGGGCAGGGCAGGTGGCGCGGGGGGGGCGCCCGGTGCCGCTGGGCCGGCTCCGGCGCACTGGGTCGACCCGACCGACGGGATGGCCGACGTTCGAGCCCGCCGGATACGGGCGGTGGGCGACCCCGGCGCACGGTTCGAGGAGGACGCGCTGCGGCTCGTTCGGGCGGCTCGGATCGCCGCGCAGCTGGGGTTCACCATCGAGCGGCGGACCCGGGAGCAGATGGCGGCCCACGCGACCGACGTCCGCTTCCTTGCTCTGGAGCGCATCGGGAGGGAGCTGGATCGTCTGATACGGGCTCGACCTCCCTCTGTCGGCTTCCGGGTCCTGGCCGACACCGGGCTGCTGGAACCGCTCTTCCCGGAGCTGGCGGGGCAGCGGGGCGTGCCGCAGGATAAGGTCCCAGGGCACGACCTGTGGGACCACTGCCTTGCCACCCTCGATGCCGCGGCCGGGATCGCGCCCGATGACGAGACGCTGATCCTCGCCGCGCTTCTCCATGACACGGGGAAGCCGGAGACCTTCGCCGATGGACGTTTCCTCGGCCATGACGAGGCCGGGGCGCGGATCGCGTCAGCGTTCCTGGCCCGGTTCGCGTACCCGGGCCGCTTGACGGCACGAGTGGCGCGGCTGATCCAGTGGCACATGTTCCGGTACGAGCCGGCGTGGAGCGACGCGGCCGTGCGGCGATTCATGCGGCGCGTCGGCGTCGACCTGGTCGATGATCTCCTGCGGCTCCGCGCGGCGGACAACGTGGGGAGCGGCTGGCTCCCCGACGCGGGCGGCCTCGACGAGCTGCGGGCTCGGATCGAGGCGCAGCGGGCGTCGGGCGCGCCGCTCTCGCTGCGGGAGCTGGCGATCGATGGCCATGACCTGCAACAGGAGTTGGGCCGCGAGCCCGGTCCGTGGATCGGCCCGCTGCTCGATCGGCTGCTCGAATCGGTCATCGCGGATCCGGCACGCAACACGCGCGAGACGCTGCTCGTGGACGCGCGCGACTGGGCGGGCGGGAGCGGCCGGGCCGGGTCCATGGCGGACGATGAAGCCGTGATCGGGTCGTGATCGAGCCGCTGCTCCAGGCTGAGCGTCTGTTGCTGGTCGGGTTGCTCGACCAGGCTGAGGCGCTGTACGAACGGACGGCCGCCGCGGACCCCCGCAACGCGATGGCCGTGATGGGTCTGGCTCGCGTGGCCGTGGCACGCGGCGACGACAGCGCCGCGTACGGGTTCGCGTCCCGTGCCCTGGAGATCGACCCTAAGAACGCGGCCGCGGTCGGCCTCGAGGCACGCCTCCGGGAGCTGCTCGGCGCGGGCGCCGTTCCCACGGGTGGACCGCCGGACCCGACCCCGATCCCGCCGGCGACGCCGACCCGACGCGGGCTCCTCCGCCGAGTGCTCGGTCGCTGAGCCGTACGATGGCGGGCATGCGGATCCTGGTCACCGGCGGGGCCGGCTACATCGGCAGTATCACGGTGGAGCGGCTCCTCGATGCGGGCCACGAGGTCACCGTGCTGGACACGCTCGTCACGGGACACCGCGAGGCGGTCCCGGAGGGTGCTGAGCTGGTCGCCGGCAGCGTTGGCGACCAGCAGAGTGTCGGCCGGCTCCTTCGCGAGCGGGGCATCGAGGCCGTCCTCCACTGCGCTGCCCGTTCGCTGGTCGGACAGTCGCTCTCGGAGCCCGCGCTCTACTACCAGGAGAACGTGGTCGGTGGAGTGGCCCTTCTCAACGCGATGCGCGAGGAGCAGGTGCACCAACTGGTCTTCAGCTCCACGGCCGCCGTCTACGGCACGCCACGGTCGACGCCCATCGACGAGGACGCCCCGACTCGCCCGATCAATCCCTACGGCGCCACCAAGCTCGCTTTCGAGGAAGCGATGCGCTGGTATGGGGCGGCCTGTGGCATCCGGTCGGTCTCGCTGCGCTATTTCAATGCGGCGGGCGCGAGCGTCGAGCGGGGCGAGCAGCACGAGCCGGAGACGCACCTCATCCCGAACCTGCTGAAGGCGTGCCTGGACGGACCGCCGCTGACCGTCTTCGGGAACGACTACCCCACGCCCGACGGCACCGCCATCCGT
>JACCXQ010000093.1 GCA_013696945.1 Chloroflexota bacterium
AAGGGAGGTCGATCTTGTTGATGACCGGCACGATGACCAGCTTGAGCGCGAGCGCGAGATGCACGTTCGCGAGCGTCTGCGCCTCGATGCCCTGCGCCGCGTCGACGACGAGGAGCGCGCCCTCGCAAGCCTGCAGCGAACGGCTGACCTCGTAACTGAAGTCGACGTGTCCCGGCGTGTCGATGAGGTTCAGCCCGTACGTGAGCCCGTCGGCCGCGACGTACTCCAGGCGGACCGCCCGCGCCTTGATAGTGATCCCCTTCTCCCGCTCGAGGTCCATGGAATCGAGCACCTGGCTCGTCATCAGGCGGGCGTCGATCGTGTGGGTCAGCTCCAGGATGCGGTCCGCGAGCGTGGACTTCCCGTGGTCGACGTGGGCGATGATTGAGAAGTTGCGCAGGCGCGCCTGGGGGATCCTGGCCATGGGCCGCCGGAGTATAGCGACGGGGACGGGCGCCACCCGGGCGACGGATCGGCCACCCGAAGCGCACTCTTGGTGAGGCGCCAGGTGGGGTCCACGGGGGACCATCTGCTACCATCACGCGTCGCGTCCGGACCCTGGACATGCGCGCCCTTCATCGACCAGTACCGAGAGGCAACCTTGGCTCATTCGTCCCGAACCTGGACCGGCGCGCGAACGCCACAGGCACTCAAGCGCGTGCGCCAGTCGGCAGCCCGCCGCGTCGTGCTCCAGCCCCGTCGATCGGCGGCCAAGACGCTCGTCGCGAAGGCCATCGCATCGGCCACGACGAACGATGCCGAGCAGACTCGACAGGCGCTCATCGACGCCGTATCGGCACTCGACAGGGCGGCCAAGGTCGGCGCGATCCATCCCAACGCCGCCGACCGGCGCAAGAGCCGCCTGATGCTCAAGCTCAACGCCGCCATCGGTGGAGAGGCGCTGACGGCCGCCGCGAAGTCCCAGCGGCAGACGGGCAAGACCGCGGCCGCCAAGGCCGCCAAGGCGCGCATCGCCGCAGGTCGAGCGCAGAAGGCCAAGGGCGAGCAGACCGCGGCGGGCAAGGCACGCGCAGCGTTGAGCCGCTCGTCGCGCGAGACAGCCGCAGCGGCGTCCGCGGAACGCGCGTCAGACGCCGCTTCGTCCACGAAGACGGCCGCCAGGTCGGCGGCGAAACCGGCGACCAAGGCGTCGACCGCGAAGTCGACCGCTTCGAAGCCGGCTGCGACGAAGACTGCCGCGAAGGCAACCTCGACCGCGGCCAAGTCCGCGACCACGACCAAGGCTGGGTCCAGCAAGGCCTGACGGCCTCGCCTCCGCGGCGAGCGACGAAACGGCTTCGACCTCGGTCGGGCGGCCCTCCGCGTGCCGGTACGCGTGTCCCGCGTCGGTCGCGACAGCGCGGACGGGGTCCGTGTCCGGCTGACGCACCGCCAGGAGTGGCCTGGCAGCGGTGGTGATCCTCGGGACCGGTCCCTCTCATCCACGCACGGACGCGCTGCTCGTGGATCAATGAGGCTCCGAACGGGTCACCTGGGTCGTCGCGCGGCGCCGTCACGTCCGGCGTGAGCGTGGGAGCCCCGCATCCAGCGCCCATCGGTCGTGTGCGAGCCTGCGACGCGGCCCGGCCACTTCACGACTAGCCCAGCCATGCATGGGTGGTGGTTCGACCTGGGACCAGCGGGGTGGTCAACGTTCGGTGCGCGCCATCCGTGCGTCCCCTCGATGGTCAGAGGACACCTCGGCCGATGGCGAGACAGCTCGGAGTGCCGTTAAGCCGGCGGCTCCGGCTGATCCTCCGCCAGGGAGGCCACTCCGGCCCTGCGGCCAGTTCGTCGGGCATGGACGTAGCCGTCGCTGCTCCTCTGGTGGGGACTACGCCTCGTCGGGGGCCATGCCCGTGCCAGGCTCGAGAGCGAAGGCGAGTATCGATCCCAGCGCCGTCCCGCGCCCCGCGACCCAGGCACGTTCGAACTCCTCCGGCGTCAGCCGCTTGCGCGCCAGATCGAGGTAGATGCGGTTGATCCGCGCATCGGCGGGGTGGGGACGCATCGAGATCCGGTCCCGGAGCTTTTCGGCTGCTCCCGCGAGCAGCACCGCGGACCGCGGATCGCTCTCGCTTCGGAGGGTGGCCACGGCCTCCAGGCCCTCGGCGATGCCCCAACTGTCCCCGATCTCCGCGCACATCTGCATGCCTCGTCGCATCGGGTCGACCGCCGCGGCGAGATCACCCGCCAGCAGGTGGGCGTATCCGCGCTTGATGAGCGCCCGTGCGGTGAAATGGCGGTCGCCGATCCCAGCGTAGATGGCTTCGGCCCGCTCGAACGGTGGTTCCGCCTCTTCTGTCCGTCCGACATGTAGCAGCGCTGTCCCAAGGTTGAGAAGAGAGGTGGCCAGGTGCCAGGGGGTGCCCATGTCCTCGCAGAGAACGACCGCATGGCCCAGCGCCCTGACGGCATCGTCTGGGCGGCCCTCAGCGAGGGCAGCGTTCCCGACGAGCGTGAGGGCGTTGCGCCACTGCAACGGCTCGTCGGCACCGCCCAGGAGCCTCAGCATCTCCTGGCCGACCTCGCCCGACCTCCGGTAGTCGCCCTGGTGATATGCCAGCCAGCCCGCGCCCCACAGCGCTTGCTGGCGAACCGCAGGAGAACACTCCTCCTCGGCCGCCAGCGCGGCATCCAGCCAGCGTCGCCCTTCGACGAACAAGCCCGCCCAACGCCAAAACATCCAGAGTGCGCCCGCCAGCCTCAGCGCGATCTCGGCCTCTCCCACCTCGAGGGCCCACGTCAGGGCCGCCCGAAGGTTGCCCTCATCATCCAGGAGGCGCGCATACCAGTCGCGCTGCTCGGACCCGCGAAGCTCGGGCTCGGCGCGCTCGGCGAGGGCAAGGAGATGCGCGGCGTGTCGCCTTCGAAGCTGGTCAAGTTCGCCGGCCGCGACCGCACGCTCCGTCGCGTATTCCCGGACGACGTCCAGCAGCCGGTACCGGGCTATCCCGGATGCATCAGCATCTGCCTGTGCAAGGCTGCAGTCCACCAGGGTGCTGAGCGTTGCGAGCACGTCATCGGACCCGTGTCCCTTGGTCGTGGTGACCACCTGGGCGGCCTCTGCGCCGAACCCTCCACGAAAGACCGACAGGCCCCGGAACATCCGCATCTCGGAGGCAGCAAGCCGCGCGTAGCTCCAGTCGAGCGTGCCGCGCATCGTCTGGTGCCGTGGCGGAAGATCACGGGCACCGCCCACGAGCGCATCGAGGCGGTGGTCGAGGTGGCGCCGCAGGTCGCTCAGCGGCAGGTGCTTGACGCGCGCCGCAGCCAGCTCGATGGCCAGCGGCAGGCCATCCAGGCGCGCGCAGATGTCGGACACGATCTCGATGTCCTCCGGCGCGATGGACAGGTGGGGTAGGACCGCCCTGGCTCGCTCGAGGAAGAGCTCCACGGCCGGCGCGAGCTCCTCCCCCGCCGCCCCGGAAGTGCGTGCCGCCAATGGTGGCAACGGGATCTCACGCTCGCCCCGCACGCGGAGCGACTCGCGACTGGTGGCCAGCACGGTCAGGCTGGGGCATGCGCCGATAAGCTGGCCGACGGCGGACGCCGCCACGACCAAGTGTTCGAAGGTATCCAGCACCACCAACGCCCGCGCCTCCCCGAGGCGCTGGGCCAGGGCCAGTGCCAGGTCGCCGGCGTCCGGCTGCAGTCCAACGGCGGCAGCGAGGCTGGGGATCACCATGTCCGGGTCGGTGATGGTGGAGAGATCCACGAAGTAGCTACCCGACGGGAATCTCTCTTCACTTCGGGTCGCGACCTCGACCGCCAACCGTGTCTTGCCGACTCCGCCGGGGCCGACCAGTGTCATGAGCCGCTCTGCGGGATCGTCCACCAGGCCGAGGACCATGGTGAGCTCGGCGTCTCGTCCCACCAGCCGCGTCAGCGGCCGGGGCAGCGCGGATCGGTTCGGAGTGGGAGGCATGACGACTTGCGTGCTGGTCGAGCCTCCCGGTTCGTGGATACCCCCGGCGTCGATGAGGAAAGCGGCCAGACCCTCGTTGCTGACCCCTAGGGCCGCCGCGAGCTGGCGAGCGGTGGCCGGGTAGACCCTCGTCCGCAGGCCTCGTTCCAGGTCACTGACCGTGCGCTCGCTGATCCCTGCGGCCTCCGCCAGCTCGCCTTGGGTCTGCCCGGAGGCGACGCGCAGGGCCCTGACCCGCGTGGAGAAACCGGTCGAGTGCGACGACACGTATCGAGATCCCCTGGGTATCAGCCGAGCTGCTGGGTGGCCGCGTGTGGACCGGTGGGAAGTCGGTGGGCAGCCGTCATGGTGCGACCACCCACCCCCCTTCATCGTAGGGCCATGGGGACAGCCATCGCACACAGGAGGGACATCATGTCAGGTCAGGACAACAAGGCCATCGTGCTGCGCTACTACGCCGAAGTGCTCAACGGTCGCAAGGTCGACCTGCTGGACGAGCTCGCGGTCGAGGACTATGTCGAGCACGACCCCTTTCCGGGCCAGGGAAACGGACGCAGCGACCTCAGGGCGCGCGCGGAGCTCATCCTCGGCGCGTTCGAGCCCTACGACTTCACGGTCGAAGACGTCATCGGTGAGGGCGACAAGGTCGTGGTCAGATGGACGGCCACGGGCGCGCACACCGGCTCCTTCATGGGGATCCCACCGACGGGCAACCGGTTCACCATCGCCGGCATCGACATC
>JACCXQ010000117.1 GCA_013696945.1 Chloroflexota bacterium
GCAGCGCGCCACTCCGTGTACGTGCCCTCGAACGCCGCCGCGCGGCCCGCCGTTCCGCGCTCCGAGGGCTGCACCACCCACAGCCGCTCGCAGATGCTCTCGAGGAGCCGCCGATCGTGCGACACGATGAGCATCGTCGCTGGTGAGCCCCGCAGGAACGACTCCAGCGCTTCGCGAGCGGGGATGTCGAGGTGGTTGGTCGGCTCATCGAGGAGGAGCAGGTTCGCGGCCGTCACGCCGAGGAGGGCAAGCTCGAGCCGCGAGCGCTCGCCACCGGACAGCTCCGAGACCGGCTTGAGGACGTCCTCGCCACGGAACAGGAAGCGCGCCAGATAGGAGCGCGCCGGGCCGGTATCGACGCGCGCCGCGTCGAGCATCACGTCGAGCACGGTCGCGCCGGGATAGGCGGCCCGTCGGATCTGCGCCAGATAGCCAGGCTGCACCGACGCGCCGATCCGAACGAACCCGTCGAGAGTGGCTAGCTCGCCTGCGATCGTGCGGAGCAGCGTGGTCTTCCCTGCGCCGTTGGGGCCGACGATGCCGATGCGCTGGCCGCGCGTGGCCACGAGCCTCCGGATCGACAGGATCGGCGTTCCCTCGGGCCTCTCCGGGGTGGCCCCGAAACCGACCACCACGTCCTCGAGCGAGACGACCATGTCGCCCGACCGCTGGGGGCCGCCACTGAGCAGCCCGGTCGATGGAAGGGCCATGCGCGCCGCCGCTCGCGGAGCATCGACGCGCTCGAGCTGCTCCAGGCGGCGCTCATGCTCGTGCATCTTCGCGAACTTCCGGTGGCTTCGATAGCGAGCGATCAGCTCCTCTTCGCGGGCGGCGGAGGCCGCAGTCGTATCTGCGTCCTTGCGCTGGCGTGCGTCTCGTTCCTCTCGCTGAAGCAGGTAAGCCGAGTAGGCGCCGCGGAACGTCGTGAGCCGTCGGTCGCGGAGCTCCCAGATGCGTGTCGCCACGCCGTCCAGGAATGCCCGGTCATGCGATGCGACCAGTAGCGCACCGGGTCGACGCGAGAGCGATTGCTCGAGCCACTCGAGCGCCGCGATGTCCAAGTGGTTCGTCGGCTCGTCGAGCAGGAGCAGGTCCGGCTCCGCGACGAGCAGCCGGGCCAACGCGACGCGTGTCTGCTCACCGCCGGACAGCTCCAGGGGAGGTCGCCCCCAGTCGTCGCGCGGCACGCCCAGGCCGGAGAGCACCTCGTCCACACGCTGATCGAGGTGGTATCCGTCGAGGACCTCGAAACGCTCCCGCGTCCTTGCGTAGTCCACAGACTGCACGGCCGCTGCGCCGCCCGCCTCGAGCTCGGCGAGGCGGAGCTCGAGCGTCTCCGCCTCTGTCGCACCGGCTCGCACCAGGCGCCGCACGTCCGTCGCGGCGGCGATGACCGGGTCGAGGTTCGCTTCCTGGGCCAGCATCCCGACCACGGTCGCGGATGCGATCGCGACGCGCCCCGCATCTGGCTCGTCACGCCCTTCCACGATCCTCAGCAGAGTGGTCTTGCCGGCGCCGTTCGCACCGACCAGCCCGACGCGCTCCCCGCGTGCGATGGCGCCGCTCACCGAGTCGAGGATGACGAAGTCGCCGATCTCGCGCCGCACGCCGTCGAGGCGGAGGACGCTCACTTCGACCGTCCACCACGAGGCCGGGCGTTCGACGCTTCGCCCCGCTGTCGCGCTCCGACGGCGCCGGCCCCCACGGGAAGCTCGCTCCACCGCGGGCCGCGTCGCGACGCTGCTGTCGCCGAACGGAGCAGGGCACGCACCGCATCCGTCCGCTGATTCCCCGGCAGGCGCTGGCACCAGGAGCAGAAGTGAGTGCCGCGCGCACCCAGGACGATCCGGCGCGTCGGGCGCCCACACCGGGGGCACGGCCGGCCAGTGCGCTGGTAGATGTTCAGGAAGTCCTGCATCTCACCGTCGCCCTCGAGCGACGTGTAGTCATCGATGGAGCTGCCACGCCGCGCTATGCCCTCGTTCAGCACGTCCCGGATGGCGGTGTAGAGGCGCCTCTCGTCCGCCGGCCGGAGGCTGGGTGCGCTCCGCAGTGGATGCAGGCGCGAGCGCCACAGGGCCTCGTCGGCGTAGATGTTGCCGATGCCGGCGAGGAAAGCCTGATCGAGGAGCAGCGGCTTCAGGCGTCCCCGCCTGGCGCGGAGACGCGCGCGGAAGTCTCGCAGCGTGAACGCCTCATCGAGCGGCTCCGGGCCGTGACCCGCGAAGAGCTCGAGCGCCTCATCCGCGCCCAGCACGCGCCCCGCGTCGTCGCGGCGGTACAGCCCGAGCCGGCCGAACTTGCGGGTGTCACGGATGCGCAGCTCCATGCCATCCGACAGCGAGAACACGTGGTGCACGTGCCGGTCGCCGGTGACATCGGGCGGCACCACGAAGAGCTGGCCCGTCATCTTGACCTGGATGATGAGCGCGAGGTCCCCGCTCAGCGTCAGGACGAGCCACTTGGCCCGGCGGGCCACCTCGAGGATCTCGCGGTCGAGGACATCCCTGGCGAACCTCGTGAGGTCCGGATGCCGGATAGCCCGCGGCCAGTCCGTCTTGAATCCGGTGATCGTCCGGCCGACGACGCGTGGCGCCAGCTCACGCGCGATCGTCTCGACCTCGGGCAGCTCAGGCATG
>JACCXQ010000120.1 GCA_013696945.1 Chloroflexota bacterium
CGTCCGCGCCAGCCGGCGGCAGCCCCACGCCGCTGATCGTGGAGGGCGTCTCGACCCCCCAGTCGATCAAGGACAAGGGCAAGCTCACCTGTGGCGTCAAGTTCGACGTCGTCGGCTTCGGCTTCCGTAACCCGACCAACGGACAGGTCGAGGGCTTCGACGCCGACATCTGCCGTGAGATCGCGACCGAGCTGGGCGTCGAGGCCGAGCTGATCGAGGCCGTCAGCGCGAACCGCATCCCGTTCCTCAACGAGCGCCGCGTCGACCTCGTCATCAGCACGTTCACCATCAACGACGACCGCAAGACACAGATCGATTTCAGCCGCCCGTACTACATCGCCGGACAGTCCATCCTGGCCAAGACGAGCAACACTGACATCGCGAGCGTCGAGGACCTGAACGGGAAGAACGTCTGCTCCGTGACCGGCTCGACCTCCGAAGCGAACGTCCGAGCCAAGGCTCCCCAGGCGAATCTCGTGCTCTTCGCGACCTATACCGAGGCCGGCCAGGCGCTGAGCGACGGCCGCTGCGATGCCGTCTCCACTGACGACGTGATCCTGTTCGGGCTCATCTCGGCGTACCCCGACACCGAGCTCAAGGGCGAGCCCTTTACCACCGAGGCATATGGGATCGGCATGAAGAAGGGCAGCACCGAGCTGAAGGCATTCGTCGACGGCGTGCTCGCCGCGATGGACGCGGACGGCCGGTTCGCGACCCTGTGGGAGACCAACATCGGCGATTACACGACCAAGGAGCCCGCGCTTCCGCCGGCCTCCTGATCGATCGCCGGTCGAAGGTATCGACCGGCTGATGTCGCAACGCATGCGCGGCGTCCGGACCTCGCGTCCGGGCGCCGTCACCTACGCGGCAGGTCCCTGATGGGCTTCCTGGGGCTGGACGAGGACACCCAGCTCTTCGCGCAGGGATACCTCACGACGGTCGTGCTGAGCGTCGGCGCGCTCGCGCTGTCGCTGGTCATCGGGACCATCGCAGCCAGCGCGCGCGTATGGGGCGGCGCAGTCGTCCAGACCTTCGCGCGCGCCTACGTCGAGTTCTTCCGGAACACGCCCCTGCTCGTCCAGCTGCTGTTCTACGCCGTGCTGCTCGCACCGGCGAACCTCAACGTGACGCGCGATCCGATGGTCGCCGCACTCGTCGGGCTGAGCATCTACACCGGCGCGTACGTCACCGAGGTCGTGCGCTCCGGCATCCTGTCGGTGGATCCGCGGCAGATCGAGGCGGCACGCACCTTGGGCCTGAGCCAGGTCGAGGCGCTCCGGTTCGTGGTGCTGCCCCAGGCGATCCGCTCCGTGATCCCGCCGCTCGGCAACCTGTCGATCGCCCTGGTCAAGAACACCGCCATCGCCAGCGGGATCGCCGCGACCGAGATCCTCAAGGTGGCCGGGATCATGGAATCACGCACCTTCTCGTTCGCGCCGTACATCGCCGCCCTGGTCGCGTACTGGACCCTCACGCTGCCGCTGGCATGGCTGGTCGGCACCCTCGAGCGCAGGCTGAGG
Organism: Chloroflexota bacterium; assembly: GCA_013696945.1. GTDB lineage: Bacteria > Chloroflexota > Limnocylindria > Limnocylindrales > CSP1-4 > Palsa-1032. Next base: position 1,521 of record JACCXQ010000120.1, read on the forward strand.
TTCGCGCGATGAGCGCGTTCGCCGCGGCCCGCCGTCGCGGGCCGAGCTACGGGACGGTCATCGCGATCACCGTCGTCCTGGGCATCATCGTGCTGCTCTTCGCGACCGGACGCCTGGAGGCGCGCAAGTGGCAACCCTTCCTGGAGCCATCCACGTGGCGGTTCCTGGGCGAGGGCCTGCTGGTCACTCTCATCGTCGCAGGAGTGGCGCTCGTACTGAGCACCGCCTTCGGGATCGTGCTCGGCGTCGTCCGGTCCGGACTGTTCGGTCCGCTCGGTTGGCTCGTCTCCGGAGCCATCGAGCTCGTACGCGCGACGCCGATCCTGGCCATCCTGCTCATCGTGACGATCGTCATGCTCCGCCTTCGGCTGAGCAGCGAAGCGATCTTCGCGGGCATCATCGGTCTGACCATCTACAACAGCGCGGTCATCGGCGAGATCGTCCGTGCCGGGATCCTGTCGATCCCGCGTGGCGAAGTCGAGGCTGCCCGCTCCCTGGGACTCAGCTATCTCGAGACGATGCGGTCGGTCGTGCTGCCGCAGGCGCTCTCACGGATGACGCCGGCGCTCGTGTCACAGCTCATCACGCTGATCAAGGACACGTCACTGCTGTTCATCATCGCGGCGCCCGAGCTGCTCAGCTTCGGCCGTTCGTTCTACAACTTCTACGGCAACCTGCTCGAGACATACATCGTCATCGCCTGCATCTTCTTCGCCATCAACTACCCGCTGTCGCGGTTCTCACGACGCCTCGAGACGCGCCGGCCGGCCGACGAACGGCTCCACATCATCGGCGAGGAGGACCAGACGCTGGTCCCGGTGATCACGATGAGCCACCCGAAAGCGTAGTCAGCCTCTCCGGCGCGGCCTCGTACCGGTCCTCTTCACGACGTTCGGGGTCACGCGCCGATCCCACGTGGGGCGGTCGATCCAACGCGCCATCCAGCCCGAGTCGTCGCCCTCATGCTCGTCGCGGATCCCTGGCAACCAGTCGCCGGCCGTGCCCTGATCTGCGTCAGCGCGACCGTCTTCGTGGCCGTGTGGCGCGCCGTCGAGCGTATCTCCCGGCTCCTCGCCGGCCTCCATGACCGTGACGGACGTGACCTCGAGTCCCGCATCGGCTTCGCGCGCCAGCCTGCGGCCGCGGCGATCGCCGGAACGCATCGCCGCCATGCGCTTGGAGGGCGCCACGCTGCCCTCCCCGTGTCCCGCCGCGACCGCGTCCCGAGCAGCGCGAGCACCACCGGCAGCGCGTTCAGCGGCCCGCAGGACGGTCGTCGAGGCGTCCTCCTCCAGCACCCGCTGGCGGATCCCCTGGATCTCGTCGCGGAGCGAGGCGGCCTTCTCGAACTCGAGCTGCTTCGCGGCCGCCCGCATCTCCGCCTCCAGCTGGCCGACCAGGGCGCCGATCTGCTCCTTCGACATGTCGGAGAGCTCGCGCCGGCCGTCGTC
>JACCXQ010000158.1 GCA_013696945.1 Chloroflexota bacterium
GCTTGTCGAACCCACGGCTGAACTTCTCGGTCACGTAGCCGATGTCGGCGGCGAAGTAGGTCGGCGTGCCGTTCGAGCGGTAGACGACACGATCCTTGTCGTCCCCGAACGCGGTCGAGCGGAACCACGTCGCGCCGTCCTGCTCGAAGATGTGGCCGCCGGCCCGCAGGCGCTCCACGGCTCGCTCCACCCATCCCTCGCGGTGCAGCGAAGTCTCCGTCTTCCAGATATCGAAGCGGACGCCCAGGTGCTCCAGGCTCTGCTCGATGCCGGCCCGGATCCGCTCCCCGGCCCACGCACCGAGGATCGCGTCGCGGGCGGCGCCCGGCTCGATCGCGCGCGACCAGACCTCGTCCGGCAGCTCGCTAGCGAGCGTGGCGACGTACTCGCCGCGATACGCGTCCTCCGGTAGCGGCTGACCGGTCCGCCGCGCGGCGACGGACGCGCCGAGCACATCGACCCGGTCGTTGGCGTCGTTGAAGTAATACTCGCGCGTGACACTGTGGCCGGCCGCTTCGAGCACCCGTGATAGCAGATCGCCGACGAACGCGCCGCGCGCGTTGCCCACGGTCAGCGGCCCGGTCGGGTTGGCCGACACGAACTCCACGTTGATACGCTTCGTGGGCTCTGCAGCGAGATGCCCGAAGCCCTCTCCGGCATCTCGCGCGGCATCGAGAGATCGCTCCAGCTGGTGGGGCGCGATGCGAAGGTTGAGGAATCCCGGCGGCGCCACGTCGGCCGCGATGATCGGCCCGTCCTCACCCACCGCACCCGTCGCCACGAGCGCCTCGACGAGCGCCGCGCTGATCGCCATCGGCGGACGTCGGAGCGGTCGGGCCAGCTTGAGCGCCAGGTTCGATGCCAGGTCGCCGTGCTCGGCCTTGGCCGGACGTGACAGCTCGACGTCGACGGGTTCGCTGTCGACCGGGAGCGCCGGGAGCGTCCCCTCCGCCACGGCGTGCCGCCACGCGTCGCTGAGGCGGTCACGGACCAGGCTGCGAAGAGTGCTGGTGTCGTCCATCGCGAATGACGGTACCCGAAGCGGCGGTGAGTCAGTCGACCTCGAGGATCATCCCCGGCTCGGCGAGCGCGACGGGACCGTCGAAGAGGCGCTGAGCCTGCGCGAGCGCGCCATCGGGGTCGCGCTCGTCGAGGACGTGGGTGAGGATCAGGCGCGCGGCTCCGGTCCGCTTCGCGACGTCCGCCGCCTGTGCCGCGGTCAGGTGCAGAGCACCGCCTTCCGCTGGCGCTTCCGACGAGCCCCACGAGGCCTCACAGAGCAGCGTGTCTGTGGGTCGGACGATCGGGAGTAGGTCATCGGCGCGCCCACAGTCGCCGCTGTAGACGAGGCCAGGTCCCGCGCCGTCGACCCGCGTGACGCGGAAGGCGTGGCTCTGCGTGGCGTGGGTGACAGGCCTCGCGTCCACGGCGAGCGCCCCCACCTGGGTAACGCCCGGTGAGACGTCGCTGCCCGGCAGGCCGTCGAGGAAGCCAGGTTCGCCGAGGAGCGCGTCATAACGTGACCGCAGCTCCGCGGGGGCGTGGAGCGCCACCGTAGCCGGCGGGTCGCAGGCATAGCGCAGGTAGTGGCGGAGCGGGACCAGGTCGGCGTGGTGGTCGGGGTGGAGATGGCTGACGAACACGGCATCGAGCGTGGCCGGATCGATGAACGGGCCGAGCGCCGAGAACGAGCCCTGGCCCAGGTCGAGCAGGATGGCCGTCCCCTCGGCTTCGACCAGATAGCAGGAGGACGGCCGCCCGGGTCGCAGCGTGTAGGCCGGTGCGCAGCCGACGACGGTCACGCGGAGTGGCGCGGGATCAGCCACGTGCGGCGACCTCCTCTGACCAGCACTCACCGACCCGGCGCGTCAGCTCCTCGAGCGTATCGACGACCAGCACGGCTTCTGGCGGCGCAGACGCCGGGATGACGCCCCATGGCCCGCGCCGCAGCCAGACGGCACGCATCCCAGCCGCCGCGGAAGGCAGCACGTCGTTATCGCTCCTGTCGCCCACGTACGCGACGGACGATGCCTCCGGTCCGCCCATCAGCTCCAGTGCACGCTCGAAGAACGCGGCGTCCGGCTTCCAGACACCGAGCTCGTCGCTCATCGCGATGACATCCGCGCGGATCCCGAGTGCGCGAAGCTCGGCTGTCCGCTCCGCGGGCTGGTTGGCCACGATCGCCAGTCGGTAACCGGCCGTCCGCAGCGCCTCGAGGCTGGGAAGCGCGTCGGAGTAGAGATCGCGGTGTTGGAACCCGCCATACGCCTCCATCACGCGGGGGAGATGCTCGCGCCAGCGGGGCTGCTCCAGGATCGCGAAGACGTCGCGGTGTTCGTGGCCGCGCTCGATGACCGCGCCGAACGCCGCCATGAACGTCAGGCGTGGGATCCCAAGCTCGTCCGCCCAGAGGCTCCAGATGCGTGTCTCGTCGATGAGAGTCTCGCCGACGTCGAGACAGACCCAGCGGTCGGACATCAGATGACGCGGAGCTCGCGGCCGACCTCCGCGAACGCGTCGAGGCAGATCTGCAGCTCCTCGCGTGAGTGCTCGCTGCTGACGATCGTGCGGAGCCGCGCCTTGTCGAGGGCGACGGTGGGGAACACCACGGACGTCGCGAACACACCACGTTCGAAGAGGCTGCGGGACATCCGCTGGGCCGTCTCGGCCTGACCGACGATGACCGGCGTGATGGGCGTCTCGCTGATGCCGGTGTCGAAGCCGAGCCCCTCGAGGCCCGCCTTGAAGAAGCGCGTGTTCTCCCAGAGGCGCTCGATCCGCTCCGGCTCCTGCTCCAGGACGTCGATGGCGGCGAGACACGCGGCCGCCACAGCCGGCGGGTGCGACGTGGAGAAGAGGAACGGGCGCGCCCGCTGCACCAGGAAGTCACGGAGGTGCTGGCGACCCGCGACATAGCCGCCCAGCACGCCCATCGCCTTCGAGAGGGTGCCCACCTGGATATCGACACGGCCGTGCAGATCGAAGTGGTCGATGGTGCCGCGCCCGTTCCGGCCGAGAACCCCCGATGCATGCGCGTCGTCGACCATGACCGCCGCCTCGTATCGGTCGGCCACGTCGCAGATGTCGCGCAGCGGCGCGATGTCGCCGTCCATCGAGAAGACCCCGTCGGTGATGACCAGGATGTGCTCGTACGCCCCCTTCGGCCCGCCCTTGTCGCGGGCGTCCCGCAGGACCGTCTCGAGCCCCTCGACATCCTTGTGCGGGAAGACGGCGCGGGCGGTCTTCGCCAACCGGACGCCGTCGATGATCGAGGCGTGATTGAGCGCGTCGCTGACGATCAGGTCGCGCTCCGTGGTGATCGTGGGGATGACGCCGCTGTTGGCCGTGAACCCCGACTGGAAAACGAGGGTCGCCTCGGTGTGCTTGAAGCTTGCCAGGCGGCGTTCGAGCTCCTCGTGGAGCTCCATCGTGCCGGCGATCGTCCGGACGGCGCCGCTGCCCACGCCCAGGTCGCGCACGGCGTCGAGCGCCGATCGTACGAGCCGCGGATGGGTGGCCAGGCCCAGGTAGTTGTTCGACGAGAGGCTTATGACAGGCCGGCCGTCCATCGTCGTCCGCGGCGCCTGGCGCCCGGACATCACGACCAGCGGCCGGTAGAGCGATTGCTCGCGGAGTGCCTGGATCTCGGCCCCGAGATAGCCGAGCGGGTCAGGGCGTGCCGCTGCCACCGCGTCGCCCGTCGTCGTTCGGGTGGTCATAGCGTCACTCCTCCTGCGGCAGCAGCACGACCTTGCCGGCATGCCCCGACTCGACCAGATCGAACGCCTCGGCGAACCGGGTGAGCGGCAGGCGGTGCGTGATGATCGGTGTCAGGTCGAGTCCCTCATCGAGGAGCGCGGTGGTGCGGTACCAGGTCTGGTAGAGCAGCCGGCCCGTGATCCCGTAGACGCGCACGCCCTTGAAGATGATCTCCTTCGAGACGTCGATCGTAGCGGGCCGGGTGTGCGTGCCCAGAAGCGATATGCGGCCGCCGTTCGTGACCGCCGCGAACCCCTGGTGGAGCGCCGGCTCGGCACCCGACATCTCCAGCACCACGTCGATACCGTTGCCGTCGGTCTCTGCGCGGATCCGCGCGACCACGTCGTCGCGCGCATCGAGGGTAACGTCGGCACCCATGCGCCTGGCCATCTCGAGGCGTTCGGGGTTGAGGTCCGTGGCGAAGACGCGCGCCGCGCCCGCCTGCTTCACGACGGCCACGGCCATGACGCCTATGGGGCCGCAACCGAGCACCGCCACTGTCTGACCGGCGATCTCCTCGACGAACGCCGCGTGGACCGCGTTGCCCATCGGTTCCTGGAGCGCCGCGATCTCGGCCGACATCCCCTCCACCACCCACGCGTTCGATTCGGGGATGGCCACGAACTCCGCGAAGCTGCCCGGGCGATGGACGCCCAGGATGCGCAGGTTCTGGCAGACGTGGGCGCGGCCGGTCCGGCACTGGTAGCAGGTGCCGTCCACGATGTGCGTCTCGGCGGCCACTCGCTCGCCGAGCGCGATCCGGCCGGCCCCCGGTCCGTGGCCGACCACGATGCCCGCCATCTCATGCCCGAACGTCATCGGGGGCGGGCCGAAGTTCTCCTGTGCCCACGGGTCCCAGCGCTCGATGTGGACGTCCGTGCCGCAGACGCTCGTGGCTTCGACGCGGACGAGGACCTCACCGGGCCCGGGCTCGGGGATGGGCAGCTCGCGGATGGCGGCTCCCGGCGCCGGGCCTTCCTTGACCAGCGCGCGCATCGTCGTCCCCAGCTCCGCGACCGAGGACCGGTCGACCCGCGCGCCCGTGGTCATCTCAGCAGACGCCCGGTTCCGGAGCCTGCGGGCTGTCGACCCATTGCTGGTAGAACGGCAGCGCCGCCTCTGCGTCGAACTCGTCCATGAGCAGCGCTCGATACCAGGCCAGCATCGCGAACCTGGATGACATCTGGTCCATTCGCATGACGATCACCTTGTTCGGCACCGACGGGCACGAGTTCGGGTAGGTGCTGAACGGCGCGGACTCGAAGAAGGCTCGCATCCGCGTCAGCTCATCCTGGGTAGGGCCGCCCTCACCTCCGCGGTAGGCAAGGACCACCCACCCGTGCTCCAGGTTGTGGACCCAGCCTCCTGGACGCACCTCCGACTCCGGCCCATAGAAGTCCCGTCGGATCGGACCCTGCCCGGCGCTGTTGTAATGGTCGCCCGACGTGGGCGGGCAGAAGCTGTAGTCGATCGTGGAACCCGCTGCGACGTGGGTGTTTCCCATGCCCTGCGTCACGAACCCGATCCGCGCCGTCGGCGAAGCGGATGGCGATGGGCTGCCCGACGGCGACGCGCCTGCGCTCGCGTCAGGGCTGGAGGACGCCGGGGCGCTCGCCGATGGGTCAGGGG
>JACCXQ010000173.1 GCA_013696945.1 Chloroflexota bacterium
GTTCCTGGAGGTATCGGTGGTTGTGGACGCCGGTGAGCTGGTCGATGTCGGCGGCCTGCCGCAGCTGCTCGAGCAGGCGCACGTTCTCGAGCACCGCGCCGGCCTGGTTGGCCATCGTCCGGTACACGTCGAGCTCGTCCGGCGTGAACGTCTTCGCGGCGGCGACCCAGAGGAGCTCGACCAGGCCGATCGTGCAGCCGGCGGCGATGAGCGGGAGCAGCAGGAGCGTTCGGGCATCGAGTGTGCCCATCAGGCGCACCTCGCCGGGGTCGTGCCCGCCGGCGGCCTGGAGGACTTCGGGACGGGCATCGCGGAGGACGTTCCGAGTGACGGGCGAACCGAGCACGTCATACGTCGGGTCGGGTACCGCCACGCCATGCGCGCCGAGCGTCCGCAGGGATGCGGCGGACTCTTGCCAGCGCGAGATGATGCAGGCGTCGGCGCGCCCCGCTCGCGCCAGCTTCATCGATAGCAACCCGGCCAGGGCCAGCTCCTCGTCCGCCTGGGCGTACGTCAGGCTGATGTCGAGCATGCAGTTGAGCTCCGCGACGAGCCGGTCTCGCGCCCCGAGCAGGCGGGCGTTCTCGATGGCGATGGCGGCCTGGTCCGAGAGGATCTGCAGCAGCCGCAGGTCGTCCTGGTCGAAGCGGGCGATGCCCAGCTTGGAGAGGACGATGACGCCCGTGACAGCGCCGTCGTCGCGGAGCGGGACCAGGAGCATCGATTCCTCGGCCACGTCCGGCGTGCCGGGGATCTGCAGCGACCGCGGATCGCGGCTCGCGTCGGTCACGATGAGCGGCTCGCCATGCTGCGCCACCCAGCCGGTGATCCCCTCGCCCACGCTCACCCGCAGCGCATCTGCAGTCTCCCCGGCGTACTCCTCGGTGTCGGCGTGGAAAGCGACCGCCTCCAGCGTCATGCCGTCGCCGCCGAGAATGTAGACACGGGCGTTGTCGTAGTCCACGACCTGGCGCGTCTCGACACAGATGGCCAACGCCACCTCTTCGAGGCTCACCAGGCGGGTGAACCGGGCCGAGACGCGTTGTATCGCCTCGAGCTGGCGCGTCCAGAGGGTGGAGCGCGGCTGGAACGACCCGCTCGACGCGTGGTCCGCCAGCTGGCGTGCGTAGAGCCGGGCGATGGCGCGATCACCGAATAGAACTCCTCGTCCGATGAGCGTCGCAGGACGAGCAGGCCGCCCGTCCCGTCCGAGAGACGCATCATCAGCGATGCGCCACCCTCGGGATGCTGGCGGCCGCGGCGCAGGAGCCCCACCCGCGACCGGACCATCGGCGTGGTCCCGACATCAACACCCTGGCCCTCAGCTCGCGACGAGCTGCAGACAGCCGTCGCCATCGTCCAGGTAGAGGGCAGCGCCGACATCGGACGCCGTCGCGGTACGGACCGCGTGGATCAGTCGAGCGACCCGAGCCCCTTCATCAGCGGCCACGCGCGGACGCCCGATCGAGCGCGATGCCCGTCGGAGCGCCGGCTGCCGTCCCTCGACGCATCGTCCAGATCAGGAAGAGCGCCGCGCCGACGCCGATCAGGACGTCGCCGATGGAGAAGACATTGGCGAACGGCAAGGGTCGCGGCAGCACGAAGATGTCGCCGAGGAACGCGAGCGGCGTGCCCGGTCCGGCGAGCGTCGAGTTGGAGAAGAGATCGGTCGGGGGTCGTGGCTGGCCGGTCAGCACGGCGAACGCCTGCGGGTCGGCCGGCATCCGGCCACCGTTGGCGAGGATGGCCGCAAGGTTCAGACCGGCGCCCAGCGCGATGACCGCGAACCCCGGGAGCCCGATGTTCCGGAGCAAGGCGACCAGCACGAACACGGTCGAGATCACGTACAGCGCCGGGCCCGCCGATCCGACCTGCGTGGCCAGTGGTTCGCTGAACAGGAGTGCCTGGAACACGAGCCCGCCCAGCGCGATCGGCCACCAGCGGAAGCGCACGTCCGCGAGCGCGGACAGGCGGCCGCCGAGCAACAGGCCCGCGATGAGGCCGCCGAACAGGAGATAGAGAAGGAGCACCAGCGTCAGCCGATCCGCTCAGAGGCGATCAGGCACACGGCGGATACCTCTCGCGGGCAGCAGGAACGGCGCGCCGTCGGCGCGCCGTTCGTTCAGGTGGTGGCTATCGGTCCGAGGTCGGTCAGACGTTCCAGCGGAACGGAGCCGCGAGGACGAGCACGAACGACGAGAGGACGATCAGCCGGAAGGCAAGGGACGTGACGCGCGACATGGATGTCTCCAGTGGGCTCTGGGCACAAGGCCGGGACCGTCCCGACACGAGCGATGCTAGGTTCGTCGGGTCCGGGCCTCTATGGAACGGTGGTACTAGGACCGGTTGCGTCCGGTCAACGCCCTCAGAGGACCTCGACGGGCCATACTCGGGCGCGTGGACGACACGGAGCTCCTCGAGATCGCCGTGGGACGGAAGGTCATCCACCGGGGCGGCTACCTGACGATCCGCGTCGATACGGTCGAGGATGCTCACGGCAGGCGGCACACACGCGACGTCGTGGAGCATCCGGGTGCGGTCGCGGTGCTCGCGCTCGTCGACGGAGACCTCCTCCTCGTCCGCCAGTTCCGGACGCCGATCGGCAAGGTCCTACTTGAGCTGCCCGCGGGCACCCTGGATCGACAGAGCGACGGATCGATCGAGGATCCTGCGCTTGCCGCTCCCCGGGAGCTCGGCGAAGAGACCGGCTATACCGCCTCGACGTGGCGGATCCTGGGCCGCTTCTACACCGCTCCTGGTTTCGCGACCGAGGAGATGTGGCTCTACCTGGCCACGGGTCTCGAGGCGATCCCCGACTACGCCGGCCCCGACACGGATGAGCGGCTCCACGTATCGCGCGTGCCGTGGCGCCGTGCCGTGGAGATGGCCGAGGAAGGGCTCATCGAGGACGCCAAGTCGTTGGTGGGTCTCTTCTGGCTCGACCGGCTCGCGTCGCGTGGCGAGCTGCC
>JACCXQ010000178.1 GCA_013696945.1 Chloroflexota bacterium
TCAGGTCGCCGGGCACCAGCCGCGCATCCGACGAAGCGCGCTCGAGCATCTCGCCGAAGCTGAACGCGATGTCGGCCCACGTGCCGCGACTCAGTTCCTGCCCGTTGACCGAGGCCGTCGCCACGAGTTCGTAGCCCTTCCCCGAGCGCGAGTCGGCGAGCTCGTCCGGAGTGACGAGGCACGGGCCGAACGACGCAGCGAAGTCCTTGCCTTTCGCCGGGCCCAGCCGGACGACAGTCTCCTCGCGTTGGAGGTCGCGCGCTGACCAGTCATTGAAGATCGTGTAGCCGCCGATCGCCTCTTCGGCTCGCTCGGCGGTGAGGTCGCGGACGGGCGTGTCGATGAGCGCCGCGATCTCCAGCTCATAGTCCAGCTCCTGAGACCCACGCGGGGCCCAGACCGGGTCGCCCGGCCCCCTCACCTCCGAGACGTTGCCGAAGTAGAAGATCGGCAGCCGGTACCAGGCTTCGGGGACCTGCTGGTCGCGTCGCGCCCACATCGTGGCGACGTGCCGCTCGAAGGCATAGAAGTCGCGGAGGCTCGTCGGGCGGAGGATCGGCGGTCCGAGGGCGACGCTGCCCGCGGCGAGCGTCAGCTCGGCGTCCTCATCGGGGTCGCCCAGCAGGCCGGGCCGCTCGAGGAATGGCTCGAGCACCGCTCGAAGCTGCTCCACCCGCGCGCCGCCATAGAGATGCGCGTCGAGCGTTGTGATCGACGTCCGGAAGAGCGGCTCGTTGTGCGCCAGCGGCGGGTCCCGGTGCAGCAGCCGGCGGCGCGCGCGCTCGAGGTCCAGCCAGCTCCCATCGGTCATGGCTGCGGCAAGGCGGAACGGAGCGCCGGCCGCCGCTTGGCGTTCCCGGACGTGGGCGAGTCTCACGGTGGCGGGAGTCTACCGAGTCGCCGGATGTTGACCGGACGTTAACATCCACCGGTGGCCGAGGAGGAGACGCTCAAGCAGCGTGTGGACCGGGAGCTGATCGAGCTGCTCAATGAGCTGCGTGTCGCCCTGCCGGGAGTGCAGGTGCTGTTCGCATTCCTGCTCATCCTGCCCTTCCAGCAGGGCTGGTCCCAGGCCAGCGAGTTCCAGAAGGCGGTCTACTTCGTCGCTCTGTTGATGAGCGCCCTGGCCGGCGCCCTGCTCATCGCGCCGTCGGTCTACCACCGGCTGAACTTCCGGCGCAAGGTCAAGGAACAGATGCTCTTCGACGCGAACCGGATGCTCGTTGCCGCCACTGTCTGCATGGCCATCGGCATCGCTGGGTCGCTCTTCGTCATCGCTGACGTGCTCTACGGCCCCCTGGCCGGGCTTGTGACGATCGTCGTCGCGCTCACGATCTTCGTCGTGCTCTGGTATGCCTTTCCGCTCCACCGCCGGGGTGCACCCGACGACCCGACGGGACCCGAGGCCCGCGAGGAGGTCTAGCGCGCGCAGTGTTGTCCGGAGCGACTCCCTGCCCTACCCTGAGCTGTGCCGCCACGTCGCAGTGCTCATTCAAGTTGCGCGTCTAAAGGCCAGGGAGTCGCCGCGGAATCACGGACGAGCGACTTCGACTACGCTCCGACATCGACGCCGTCCAGCCCCTGGGAGATCGCGATTGGATCCCGGTTGCCGCCACCTGGACCAGATCCGCGATGTCACGCCCAGTGCCGCCGGTTGTGAGGACTGTCTCGCCATCGGGGCCGCGTGGGTACATCTCCGGATGTGTCTGAGCTGCGGCCATGCCGGCTGCTGCGACGACTCACCGAATCGTCACGCCACCCGACACTTCGAGGCCAAGCTGCACCCGTTGATCCGCTCGCTCGAGCCCGACGAGGACTGGGGCTGGTGTTATGTCGACCAGGTCGGGGTGGGCCTATGAACGTGCCGGAGAGCCAGCTCGTCGACATGACGACCACCGGCCGCCGAAGCGGCAGGCCCAGCCGTATCGAGGTCGGCATGCTCTCGCTTGACGGGCGCCTCTACATCTCGGGCTTGCCCGGCCCGCGCTCGTGGTTCGCCAATGTCCGTGCTGACCCGCGGATGACGCTCCATCTCAAGGCGAGCGAGACGGCCGATCTGCCGGCACGAGCGCGAGTCATCACCGATGCCGACGAGCGACGCGCGCTCCTTACCCGGATGACCCGTCATTGGCGGAGGGAAGCCGACCTCGAGCGATTCCTGGCCTCCAGCCCGCTGATCGAGGTCGTCCCCGACGTGGGCGACGAGGAGTGATGCCGACCAGCTGACACCGCATCTTCGCTGGGCCGCGCGGGCAGCCTGGGTCTCAACAGTCGATGTCGCCCGTCACAGGTTGCCGCGTTTCTCCTGCTCGCGTTCGATGGCCTCGAAAAGGGCCTTGAAGTTGCCCACTCCGAAGCCGCGCGAGCCATGCCGCTCGATGATCTCGAAGAAGAAGGTCGGGCGGTCCTGGACGGGCCGCGTGAAGATCTGGAGGAGGTAGCCCTCCTCGTCCCGATCGGCCTCGATGCCCAGCTCCTCCAAGGTCTCCATCGGCACGCCGACGTCCCCGACGCGGTCGGCCAGCGTGGCGTAGTACTCGTGTGGAAGGCCAAGGAACTCGATGCCGCTCTGCCGAAGACGGCGGACGGTCGAGACGATGTCGTCGGTCCGCAGGGCCACGTGCTGGACCCCCGGTGAGAGGTACCAGTCGAGGTACTCCTGGATCTGGCTCTTCTTCTTGCCACTGGCGGGCTCGTTGATGGGGAACTTCACGCGGCCGTTGCCATTGGTCATGACCTTTGACATCAGCGCGCTGTAGTCGGTGTGGATGACCTTGTCGTCGTA
>JACCXQ010000186.1 GCA_013696945.1 Chloroflexota bacterium
CGCCACAGCCGCGCGCGCGGCAGCGCCGCTCGTTGGTGGCGTCACCGGCGCCGGCCGACCGGGGACCGTGCGGCTGCAGCACGGTGACGAAACGGTGGGAACCGAGGCAACGGCCACCGGAACGGCAGCGACCTCTCCGGCCGGCGCGCCCAAGCTGGGTCGGAACGATCCATGCTGGTGCGGCAGCGGCAAGAAGTTCAAGAAGTGCCACGGGGCATAGCCCCAGGCCACCGACATGCATGCGCCAGCCCGCGAAAGGGTGTCACGCTGAGAAGTGACCCCTTGAGCGCGGCCGCGCTCGTCGCTACACTCGCTCAAACCCCGCCGCAGACGTCCCTGCAGCGGTCGGCATACGGCCCCCCGGCGACGTGCCCAGTGCCGCGGGACCTGCGAGGGAGAGAGGCAGTCCGTGAAGCCGAGCCCAGCGGCGTCCGACGCCGACCTGGCGGACGCATCCGTGGTCGACCTTATCGCCTGCGAGCGCGACTGCCGGACCTGCAGCTACGCCGCGTGGCTGGACTGTGACGGCGATTGCGCGCCATGTCCCCATAATTCGTACTGTCCGTGCGTCAACCCCGTCGTCGCACGGAGCAAGACGGCGCTGAAGATCATCGAGCTGCGACCCCTCTTGCTCCAGGACGCCCGCTCGAGGTAACCGTTGGAGATCCCCGCCATCCGCGACCTCGCAAGCAGGATCCACGCGACCTCGGGGAGGCTTTGACCTCGACGCCAAGGCCGAGCGCCTGCGAGCGCTCGACGAACGGGCGTCCGCGCCCGACCTCTGGGACGACTCACGAGCGGCACAGCGCACGCTCCGTGACGCCGAGGGCCTCCGCGACGAGCTGAGCACCTGGCGGGACGTCGAGCGGCGCGCCGACGACCTGCTGGAGCTCGCCGAGCTCTCTGCCGGGGAGAGTGACCTCGACGCCGACCTGGACGCCGAGTACGCCGCGCTGTCGGCCGAGTTCGATCGGCTCCGCACTGCGCTCCTCTTCAGCGGTGAGTACGACGAGCGCGGAGCGATCCTGTCGATCTCAGCCGGAGCGGGCGGGATGGAAGCCACGGACTGGGCCGAGATGCTCCTGCGCATGTACCTCCGATGGGCCGAGCGGCACCGCTACGGGACGGAGATCCTCGACCAGCTCGAGGGGGAAGGCGGCGGCCTGAAGAGCGCCACGATGGCCGTCGAAGGGCGGAACGCATACGGCTTCCTTCGTGCCGAACGCGGCGTCCATCGACTCGTGCGCATCAGCCCGTTCGATGCCCAGAAGCGCCGCCATACGACCTTCGCCCTCATCGAGGTCCTGCCCGAGGTCGAGGATGACGTGGAGGTCGGCGAGATCCCCGAGGACGAGCTGAAGATCGACACCTTCCGCGCGCAGGGCGCGGGCGGGCAGCACGTCAACAAGACGGACTCGGCCGTGCGTATCACGCACGTTCCGACCGGGGTCGTGGCGCAGAGCCAGAACGAGCGCTCGCAGCACCAGAACCGGGAGCTGGCGATGAAGATCCTGAAGTCGCGGTTGCTGGAGCGCCGCCTCGCGGAGCGCGAACGGGAACGCGCGGAGCTGAAGGGCGAGCACGTGGAGGCCGGCTGGGGCAACCAGATCCGCTCGTACGTGTTGCACCCCTACCAGATGGTCAAGGATCACCGGACGAACCACGAGACCAGCGACACGAACAGCGTCCTCGACGGCGACCTCGACCGGTTCATGCTGGCGGAGCTGGAACGGGTCGCGACCGAGATCCACCCCGAACCGAGCGCGGCGTGAGCCGGCCGCTCCTGAGACCACTCGTCGTCGACGACCTGCCGGCATGCGCCGACGTCTTCTACGCGGCGCTGGATGAGCTCTATTCGCGCAATCGACAGCCGCCCCTGCCGCGCAACCCGGAAGGCATGGCGAGGATGTTCGGGCACCTTCTCGCGACCGATCCCGAGCGCTGCTGGGTGGCCGCCGACAGCGAGCGCGTCGTGGCGTTCGGCATCGCCCAGCGGAGGGAGTCGACCTGGTTCCTCTCGTTCCTGTTCGTCCGCCCAGAGGTGCAGTCAGTCGGCGTGGGCCGAGAGCTCACCGAGGCGTGCATGGCGACCGACGCGCAGGGTGACGGAGCGAACGGCGAGCCCTCTATCACGCGGGCCGTCTGTGCGGAGGCCCTTCAGCCGGTCTCCATCGGCCTGTACACGTCGCTGGGCATGATGCCGCGACTGCCGCTCTTCCTGACCACGGGCCGGCCGCGCAACGGGCCGCCGCTCGGTGCCGTCGGCGACCTGGTCGCGGTGCCGTTCGATGAGCTCGCAGAGACCGACCACTCGACGCTCGTGCGCACCGTGGACGGCCTCGACCGCGCCGTGCTCGGATACGCCCATCCCCAGGACCACCGCTTCTGGTCGATCACGGGGCGCTCCGGCTGGCTCTTCCGAGATCCGGGCACGGGTGCCGCTGTCGGGTACGGGTACGCGAGCCCGACCGGCCGGATCGGTCCCGTCTGCGTGAGCGAACCCCGCTGGCTCCCCGCAGCGCTCGACCACCTGCTGGCGGCGAACGACCCGCCCGATGGCTGGCAGATCACGGTCCCCGGACCCAGCGCACTGCTTCCCACCCTGATCGCGGCCGGCCTGCGGTTCGACGGCGGACCCGCCCTCTATTGCTCGACATCGCCGGGGCCCGGCTTCGATCGGTACCTGGCCGGCAACTTCGCGATCCTGTGACGACTGGCGACGCCGTCCGAACGAGCGGGCAGCCTGTGCTAGGCTCGATGTCCGTGGACCGCATCAGCCGCGTGCGCGGTCGACTCTCGATGGCGACCCAGCTCGCCCCTCGCCCGAACGTCACCTCGGGAGCACTCGATCCGGCGACCAGGTCAACAGGTACCGGCGACAGCGAGCTGCTCCCCCGGGCACCGCTCACGCCGCGCATCGCCGTTGCGCTCCACGACGTCTCCAAGGTGTACCCGAACGGCCGCCGCGCACTGGCCGACGTGGATCTCGTCATCCTGGAGGGTGATTTCGTCTTCCTCGTCGGTCCGTCCGGGGCTGGGAAGAGCACTCTCATCCGCCTCCTCGTCCGCGACGAGGTCCCCACGAGCGGCGAGGTCTTCGTCGCGGGGTCCGAGCTGTCGCGACTCGGTAGCCGGGCCATCCCCAAGCTGCGGCGCCAGATCGGGATCGTCTTCCAGGACTTCCGCCTGCTACCCCGCAAGACGGTGAGGGAGAACGTGGCATTCGCTCTCGAGGTGACCGGGACCCCCCGGCGTCGGATCGGCCCGGCTGTGGACCGGGTGCTGGCGCTGGTCGGGCTGTCAGATCAGGCGGAGCAACGGCCCTCACAGCTATCCGGCGGCGAGCAGCAGCGCACGGCCATCGCGCGCGCCATGGTCCACGACCCCAAGGTGATCATCGCCGACGAGCCGACCGGCAACCTGGACCCGCTCATCAGCTGGGAGATCCTCCAGCTGCTCCTGCGCATCAACGAGATGGGCACCACCGTGATCATGGCCACTCACAATGCCGAGGTCGTGACCGCACTGCGCAAGCGGGTCGTCGGGCTCGAGGAGGGTCGGCTGGTTCGTGACGAGGTCGGCGGCTATCACCGTGACTCCTGAGCCGACGGAGTGATCCACTTCCTGGCCTTTTCCGTGCGTCGAGCCGTCGAGGGGCTCTGGCGGAACCGCGTGATGAGCCTCGCCGCGATGGTGACGATGATCCTCATGCTCGTCCTTCTGGCGAGCCTCGTGATCGTCCTCTCGGGGATGCAGGCCGGCCTTTCGTACATCGAGGGCAAGGTCGAGGTCCGCGCCGAGCTCTACGAGGGCGTGCCCCGGCCGCGTGTGGACGCGCTGCGTGCCCAGCTCGAGGCACTGCCCGAGGTCCTCAGCGTCGACTACGTCAGCAAGGAGCAGGCACTCGCCGAGTTCCAGGCGCAGCTCGCGGCGGAGGGCCGTGAGGATGTCTCGGAGTACGTCGGCTCGAACCCGCTCCCAGCGCAACTCGTGGTGAAGCTTCGGAACCCCAAGGAGTTCGGCTCGGTCACCGCCAC
>JACCXQ010000196.1 GCA_013696945.1 Chloroflexota bacterium
TCCCAGGTCACCTCGTCGTAGGGGTGGATGCCCGGCGTGGTCCAGCGACGCACGAAGGTCAGGCCACGCGCGCCCGCACCCGTGAAGCGACCCTCTTCGTCGATGGCGGGGTTCGTGGTGGCGGCGGTCTTGGCGGCGGTCGTGGCGGTCGGACCGGCACCGGCCGAGCCTCGGGCGAGCACCTGCGTTGCGCCCTTCGCTGCCTTCGCTTCCTTGGCCGACCTGGTGGCCGCACGACCCATCGCTCGCTCTCCCATCCTCGTCTCCCGCGCCGGTCTTCGAGCCGGCTGATCGCCCGCGTCGGGGCGTATTCCGCAGACCTTGTACAGTACGCCGCTCCGCAGCCCATGTCAATGCTCAAACACAACATGTAGGGCTGGTCTCGCGTGACGCGCCACTACATCTGGTGGAGTGGCGCGCGATCGGGGCGGAGGATGTGGATGGAGCGTGGACGTGTTCGTGGACGCGGTGTGGAGGGTCTCGGGGGTCGTCCACCAAGGGAGGGAGGGCCTGGTGCGACCGCTTCCGGCGGGTCAGCCCGACCACGTCGGCGTGGAGCGCCTCGGGCGGGGGATCACGTATCCGTGCCCCACGCGGTTCTACGCATAAAGCGGCTTCTGGCGGCCCATCACCTCGACCGATGATGCGATGAGACGGCGGCGTTCCCACCCACTACCCCGCGGATCCGGGCGCCTTTATGCACCGAACCGCGTGGATGACGGGAAGGTGTCCGGCGGAGGAAGAAGTCCGGCGCGGGAAGGTGTTCCGGCGGCCGGAAGTCGCTCCGAAGGCTGCAGGCCAAAGCAGCCTAGATGTCGCTCCGGAACGTGTCGCAGTCGCCCGGCCGCCCGCCCCGATGGCCGATCAGGAACCACTCCTGGCGCTGTTCTGAGGAGCCGTGCGTCCACTTATGCGGATTCACGGCGCCACCGGCCGACTGCTGGATCCGGTCGTCACCCACGGCCGCGGCCGCGCTCAATGCGTCGGCGATCTGCTGGTCGGAGATCGGTTCCAGGTAGCCGGTCTCGACTGCATTGTTCGCCCAGACGCCGGCGTAGCAGTCGGCCTGGAGCTCCGTGCGGACCGAGCCACCCTCGGCGCCCGGGTCCTGCCGGCCGAGGTCGCCCAGCAGGTTCTGCACGTGGTGGCCGTACTCGTGAGCGATCACGTAGCCCTGCGAGAGCGAGCCGCCGGTCGCCCCGAAACGCGTCTTGAGCTCGTTGAAGAATCCAAGGTCCAGGTAGATGTCCTGGTCATTGGGGCAGTAGAACGGACCGCTCGCGGACGATGCGGGGCCGCACGCGGTCTCGATGCTGCCGTCGAAGAAGGTCGTGGTCGCCGGCGTGTATCGATTCCCGAACTCCGGGAATGTCTCCTCCCAGTACGCCTGGATGCTGTTCACATAGCCGACTATCCGGCAGTCGTCGCGCTCGTTGGCGTCCTGCCCCGTCCGGCACTCCTGCGCCAGGTTGCTGCTGGCGCCCGGCTGGCCGATCGGTTGGTTGATGAGCTGGTCGAGCCCGCTGGTCGGGGTGCCGCCTCCACTGTTGCTCAGGAAGTAGATGATCACCACAGCCACGAGGCCGATGAGCCCGCCGCCGCCGCCGATGGCCATGCCGCGGCCGCCCATGCTCCCGCCCAAACCTCGGCCGCGCACATCGCGCACCTGGGAAGGATCCAGGCGCGCACCACGTCTGAATGTCATGACCGCCGATGGTAGTCGGTGAACGTGCCGGGAACGCGTGCGCGGTGGCGCTCGGGCATTGCAGCGCGGTTGCGCGAGGCGGGGGAGGGCAGCCTACAGCCCGCTGTAGCTGTGCAGGCCGGTGAAGAAGAGGTTGCCGAAGTACGTGAAGAGCACGGCGCCGAAGCCGATCACCAGGAACAGCGCGCTCGGCCGGCCCGCCCAGCCACGCTGGTTCCGCGCGTGGAGATACACGGCGTAGATGAGCCACGTCACGAGCGCCGACGTCTCCTTGGGATCCCAGCCCCAATAGCGGCCCCACGCGATGGCCGCCCACCACGATCCCAGGATGATCAGCGTCGCGAAGATGGGGAACCCGATGATGACCGCGCGGTACGCGACCTCGTCGAGCACCTTGTGCGTTGGCAGCCACCGGACTCGGTCGGTCGGGCCCTGGATGAGGTAGCCCACGGCGGCGCCGAAGCTCGTGGCGAAGATGCCGTAGCTGATCATCGCCATGGCCACGTGGATGGTCAGCAGCGGGGCGTTGTCGAGCGCCGGGACGAGCGGCTCGATGGTCGAGGGCAGGGTCGCGGCGTAGCCGGCCAGGAAGAGGGCCATGCCGAGCGGCAGGAACCCGATGGTCCGGATCGCGTAGCGGCGCTGGAGGTACAGGTAGCCGGCCACGATGCCGAACGCGAACGCGATCGAGAACTCATACATGTTGCCCCACGGGCCGCGGCCGACGATCCAAGCGCGGATGAGCATCGAAAGCCCGACTAGTACGAGCGTCAGCCAAGCGAACGCGCCAGCGATGGCGGCCACGTGGGAGCTGGACCGTGAGGGGTCATCGAGCGTGAGGGTCGTGGAGCCTGCGCCGTGGCCACCTCCGGCGGCCGCGCCAGCCGTGACGAGGCGGCGACCGCCGAGCGCGCCTGCCACCACGCGCCCGCGGACGGCCAGCGACGTCGTGTAGGCGACGTGGAGCACGAACGAGATGATCAGCGTCAGTGCGCCGGCGTAGAACAGGTAGAGCGAGAGCTTGGCGAGCGTCATCCGAAGATCCTCAGCGTCTCAGGTTTCCTGTCAGGCGACGGCCGCGCCGCCCTCGGGTGGGCGACCGGTGCGCCGTACCACGATCGGTGTCCGCGACGCGCCGAGCACGTAGCGGGTTCCGCATGCCCGACAGACCTGCTGGCTGGCTGGCCGCGCCGTCGAGTCGACGGGGCAGCGGACGGTGAGCTCGGCACGATCGATCTCGCAGTTCCGCGACGCAGGCGGGTAGATGACCGCGTGCTCCTCGCAGAACGGCACGTTCGGGGGGAAGACAGGCTCGCCATCCGCGCCGAGCGGTGCCGGGATCGCCTCTGCCTCCGCGATCCGCACCCTGCCGCGCCGCCGATGCATGAGGTACCAGACCTGCATGAGCATCATCAGGGTCAGGATCGGGCCCACGACGCCGAGCAGAAGCAGCAGCGGCAGCATCGCGATGATCGAGTCCCACTCGGGGACCAGGAACGTCTGGAGCCATTCGAGGAACGAGGTCCACGGGTCGGGGCTCACGTCGGCATGATAGTCATTCGGCCGCGCCGGGTCGGCGCCGCGGGCCTGCGGAAGGCCCTCGTTTCGGGTTGCCGCGCTTGCACGTCGCGCCGCGCCCCGGCCGCCACGGAGTGCGGTCGTCATCGGTGCCCGGCGCACGGCCAGATGGCAGCGGTGGTCGACCGTGACCGAGGGCGACCGGCGGTCTCGGAGGCCCACCCGGGCGCGGAGCGAGCGGTCGGTCGAGTCGGTCGCGGAGCCAGTCCAGCCGGCGAGTGACGCCCCCGATGCGGCGTGCCCGGTCGGCGAGGGAGCGGTCGTCGGTGATGACCGCCGTC
>JACCXQ010000200.1 GCA_013696945.1 Chloroflexota bacterium
GCAGGTACCACTCCGCGCTCTTTCGGAACGGATACACGACGAGGTAGCGCGAGCGCTCGCCGCCGAACTCAGACTGCTCCTGCTCGGTCGGCTTGGCCACGTACTGGGACGGCTTGAGGACGCCGAGGAACGAGTCGTGCACGGACATCCACTGGCCGATCCCGGCCCGGAGGGAGCGGGCTGCCGCCTCTTCGAGTGCCGCGAGGGAGGGTCCCAGGCTCCAGAGCAGCACGTCGACGCCGGGCTGGAGCCCGATCGACGAGTACGTCCAGGTCCGGACACCGTCTTCAGGAGCGCGCCCGACTTCCTCGGCGAACGCCCGCCCGGTCGCGCCCCGTTCGCCGTCGGGGAGCCGGCGCCATGCAGGGTCGAGGGCGAGGCCGAGGGCATGGACGTATGTCGGCGTGGACCGCTCCGTCGAGGAAGGCTCAGCCGAGGAGGGCTCGACGCTCATCGAGCCGTGTCCGGCTCGCCCAGCCATCGCGCGACATCAGCGGCGAGGTACGTGACGATGATGTCCGCGCCGGACCGCGCGATCGCCGTCAACAGCTCGAGTGCCACGCGCCGCCGGTCGATCCAGCCCTGCGCGGCGGCAGCTTCGAGCATCGCCAGCTCGCCGCTCACCTGGTATGCCGCCAGCGGCAGGTCGAACCGGACGCGGGCGCGCGCGAGGATGTCGAGCGAGGTGATGGCCGGCTTGACCATCAGGATGTCCGCGCCCTCCGCGGCGTCGAGCGCGAGCTCGTGGAGCGCCTCCCGGCCATTCGCGGGATCCATCTGGTACGAACGCCGATCCCCGAATGCCGGCGCCGAGTCGGCGGCGTCGCGGAACGGGCCGTACAGCGCAGAGGCGTGCTTGGAGCCGTAGGCAAGGATGGCCGTTTCGTGGTGCCCGGCCGCGTCGAGGCCAGCGCGGATCGCGGCCACCTGGCCGTCGAGCATCGCACTGGGCGCCACGATGTCGGCGCCTGCCGCCGCGTAAGCCACGGAGGCATCGGCGAGGCGCGGGAGCGACGCATCGTTCTCGATCGCGTCACCCGCCAGGACGCCACAGTGACCGTGTGTCGTGTACTCACAGAGGCAGACGTCGGCCGCCAGCACGAGCCCTGTCTGTGCCTCTCGAAGCGCGCGCAGGACCGCCGGCACTGGACCAGCGGGATCGGCTGCACCGGCGCCGTCCGGGTCCTTGGCCGACGGAACGCCGAACAGCAGCAGCCCGCCGACGCCGAGGGCCTCGAGCTGGGCGGCCGTCTCGACCGCCACATCCGGGCTGAGGCGTGCCTGGCCCGGCATCGAGCTGATCGGCTCCCGCCGGCCCTGACCCTCCACGACGAACAGCGGCGCGATGAGCTGTGATGGCCTGAGCGCCGTCTCACGCACCAGGGACCGGAGCGCCGGCAACCGCCGGAGCCGGCGCGGGCGGACCGATAGGCCGGTGCCGGCGTTGGTCGTGGCGTCGGAGCGGGGTGGAGCAAGGCTGGTCAATGGTCGGTCTCCTTCTTCGGGGTCGGACGGGAGGCGATGGATGCGACGGAGGCGACGGCACTGAGCAGGCCGGCGACGGATGGATGGGCTGCCTCCGCGGCCACGGGCAGCCCGGCAGCAGTGATGGCGGCCGACGTCGTTGGTCCGATCGACACCAGCGGGACGGCCTCGAGACGCTCGCGGTGCCGTGACGCGGAAGGAAGCCGGCTGGCAAGCTCCAGGAGGCCGCGCAGCGCTGATCCCGACGCGATGACGATGGCCGCGAGGTCGGGATCCGAGAGCGCGGCGGCGAGCGGTCGCAGAGAGGCCGCCGGCGCCTCGATCGTGCGGTATGCGACGACCTCATGGACCTCAGCACCCGCTGCCCGCAACGCGGCCGGAAGACGTTCGTCCGCGGCGTCCGCCCGCGGCAGAAGCACCCGGCGACCGGCGAGCGGGCCTTCCGCCAGCAGCGCTTGTGGCAGGGCGTCGCCCCGCACATCGTCCGGCACTACGCGGGGACGGATCCCGCCGTCGGACAGGACACGCGCCGTTGCCGGGCCGACGGCGGCCCATCGCAGCGGCAGGCGGCGTCGGCGCAACGCGTCGATCACCTGCCGGGCTCCGGTCGCGCTCGTCACCACGACCCAGTCCCCAGGGCGCAGCGATCGGAGGTGTCGATCCAGCGCCGCCGGGTCGCCGGGTTCGAGGTTCACGGTCGGCACGGCGCGGGTGCGATAGCCGGCGGCCTGGAGCGCGGAGACGAGCTGATCGGAGCGACCGGACGGCCGCGTGGAGAGGACCACCGGCCGCTTCTGCGCGATCATGCGACCGGAGCGCTCGTGGCCGGCACGACCTTCCGGTAGCCGGACGCGATGAGGGCGCCCGCCAGATGGGCGGCTCCGACGGATGCGGCCTCCGCTGCGCCCTCCCACCGATGGACAGCCCTCCATGACCCGTCCGGAGCCGCCGCCGAAGCCAGTGCCGTCAGTCGCGTGCCCTCGAACCACGCCAGGGCTCCGAGCGGCGCGCGACACCCTCCGCCGGCGATCTCCAGCACGGCCCGTTCGAGCTCGACCGCGCAGCGGGTCGAATGGTCGTCAAAGGCGGAGACCGCCTCACGTGCGGCCCCGTCCGCGGCACGGACCTGGACCGCAAGCGCTCCCTGCCCGGGAGCTGGCGCCATGATCTCCGGGTCGAACCGGAGACCGATCCGGTCCGATCGCCCGAGGCGTTGCAGTCCAGCTACGGCCAGGACCAGCGCGTCGACCTCGCCGGCGTCGAGGCGTCGCAGCCGCGTGTCGACGTTCCCGTGGAGTGGCACGATCCGAAGATCCGGGCGGACGGCGCGGAGGAATCCGCTCCGCCGCGGGCTGTCAGTCCCGACGGACGCCGCGTTCGGGAGGTCATCGAGGGTCGCCGCGCGATCCCGCGTCACCAGCGCGTCGCGGGCGTCCTCCCGTAGGGGATAAGCGGCGATCGTCAGATCTTCCTCGGGCTCGATGGGGACATCCTTGGCCGAGTGCACCGCAAGGTCGATCTCATCGCGGCGGAGCGCGGCCTCCAGCGCACCGACGAAGACCCCCTCGCCCCACGGGGTATCGGCAGTCCGCAGATCGCCCTCCGTGACGACCGTCACCAGCTCCACTTCGTGGCCGGCAACGATAGCCAGCTCAGCGACCATGCCTGCCTGCCGGCGAGCCAGCTCGGAGCCACGGGTCCCGAGACGGAGCCTCATCCGGGGATCACGCGAGGTCCAGGGATCACGGGGTCCCCGCCCGCTCCCGATGCGAGCGAGTGGCCGGTCATCGTCGCGAGGAGCAGACGGTCCATCGCACGTTCGGCCGCCATCAGCAGATCGGTGGCCTGCCGCGGATCGAGCGAGCGCCGAGCGATGGCTGTCGCCAGCGAGGTGATGAACGGGGTCCTGAACTCGAGGAAGGTGGCGACCGCGTCGCTCAGCGATGCCCCGAGGCTGGCCAGCTGGCGCCCCTGGAGCGCGGCGAGTTCGGCCGCTTCCTGGAGCGGGCTCTCCGCAAGAGCCGCGTCGGACGCGTCGAGATGGGCGACGAGCAGCCCCACGAAGCGCCGGCCGCGATCACGGAAGTCATCCCGCTGGCCCTCGGTCAGCGCCACGCGCCACGAACCGATGGGAGACGCCATGTTCTGCGACCGCCGAGCAGCGGTTCGGTACTCCCGCGTCATCCGCTCTGCGGAGACTCCGAGTCGGCGCAGCGGAGCCCGATGGCTGGGAGCCCCCGGCGCCATGGCACGAAGGGCGGCCCGCGAGAAGCGGCGATGCCCGCCGGCCGTGGTGCGGCTGGGCACGACGCCCGTGTCCGACCAGCGGCGCATCGTGGTCGGCGATATCCCGAGGAGGCGGCTCGCATCGCCCAGTCCCACCCAGTCCCGCGTGACGCGTGCCACCGACCGCCCTCCCTGCACCGTTCGAACCCGCTGAATCTACGCGAAACCGCCGAATCTGCCGTCAGCCGGTCAGCGCTCGTTGCGGGTTGCCTGAGAGGAACCTGTCCACGAGCTCCGCGGCAAGCCCGTCAGCGATCAGCCGGTCGCGGAAGCCGGTCAGGACGTAGGTGTATCCGGGGCCGCCCATGGCCGCCAGGTCGGTCCGCAGACAGACGTCGTGGGAGAGGAGGATGCGTTCCTCGAACCCTGCTCCCACGAGCGTCCGGATCCAGCCGATGCGGGCCGCCGTGTCGTACTCGTTCGTGCCCTGGATGCAATCGAACTGGACCCAGGCACCCTGCCGCGCGATGGCCAGGTGGTAGTCCGGGTCCGGGACGAGATCGCAGTGCCCCACGATGACGCGGGCGGGATCGACGCCCTCCTCTGCAAGCAGGTCGAGCTGCGGCAGCCCGACCGGCCAGCGCGCCGCGTGGGTGGAGATCGTCGCGCCCGTCCTCCGATGTGCTCGTGCCGCGGCCCGGAAGCAGCGCTCTTCCGCCGACGTCAGCCACCGGTCGCAGGCGATCTCCCCGATGATCCCGGCCCGCACGTCCGTGCCGTCGACGCCCTGCTCGAGGTCGCGGACGATGCCATCGGCAAGAGCGTCGACGCCACGCCGGTCGATCGCGTCGCGGTCGAGATACGGCTCGCGGTAATAGCCGGTGCCCATGACGATGTGCACGCCGGTCGCCTCGGCCACCTGACGGAGCTTCTCCGGCTCTCGTCCGAGGCCGATGCTCGTCACGTCCACGATCGTGCCGCCGCCAGCCGCCGCGAACCGCGCGACCTCGGCGACGGCGAGCGACACATCGTTCAGCAGCCCGTTGCCGCGGTACTCGCGCATCAGGTCGATGAAGAGATGCTCGTGCGGGAGCGTGACCCCCAGTCGCTCGGCCGGCACGGGACCCCGCACCGTCATGACCGAGGTCACGGCGCCGCAGAGAGGTCCGGGTAGGTCGGCGTGGCCAGGATCGAGAGCGTATCGATGGGCCAGAACCGGAGCCACGCGCGGCCGATGACGCGGTCGATCCCGATGGGCCCAAAGCTGCGCGAATCCTCAGACGCGGTGCGGTGGTCGCCCATCACGAACAGCCCCCCCGCCGGCACGGTCCATGACGACTCGCCGCCGGTGGGGACGGTCGGGCCATCGTCCGAGACATACGGCTCGGGAAGCTGGACCCCGTTCACGAACACGTTGCCGCCGCGGATCTCCACGCGATCGCCGGCGACGCCGATGATCCGCTTGATGAAGGGCGTGTCGTCGATCTCGGTCTCCGGCGGACGGAAGACGACGACGTCGCCACGGGAGTAATCGTCGAACCTGGGCGTGATCTTGTCGACGAGCAGGTGTTGGCCGGGCTTGAGCGTCGGGACCATGCTCTGCTGGTGGACCTGGTAGGTCTGGACGACGAACGTCTGCACCACCAGGTAGATGACGACGGCAAGGACGACCGTCGTGGCCGTCTCGATGAGCGCGCTTCGAAGCCGGGAACCGGCCGACGGCTGGCCGTCACTCACGGTGACGGGCTCAGCCCTGCGTGCCTCCGGTCCGGCATCGACCACCTGCGACCTCATCGACTCGCGGGAACATGGCCCGCTGGCCGCCAAGGGTAGCCGGGATGTGAGAAGGGCTGTCAGCCGCCGATCCGCATCTCCCAGAGATCGTCCTGAGCGGCTTCGTCGTCGATACCACCGAATAGCAGCAGTCGCTCGCGGGCGGGGTCGGCGATGAGCGTGGCGCCGGATCTGCCCGAGGGCCGCTCGCTGGTCGGGTCGAGCGGCGACCATGCGAGGGTGGTGAGGTCGAGGAGATAAGACGTGTCGAGCTTGGTGCGGTCCGCGTCGGCGCCACCGAAGACGACCGCGGCACCACCCACTGTCGCCACGGCGTAGAGCTGGCGCGGCTCCGGCGCGGCGCGTGGCTCGCGCGACCACGTCGACGTGGCGGGATCGAGTGCCCAGAGGTCACCCAGCGCAGGTTCGCCGTTCGTCTGACCCGCGTAGAGCAGGAACCGACCATCGGCTGACCACAGGCAGTCGTGGAGGCAGCGCTTGATGGGCACCTCGCCGACCGTCGCGACGGCTGACCAGGACTCGGATGTGAAGTCGTACACGCGTGTGTCGTCGAACCGGCCGCTGTCGGTGAAGCCGTGGCTGACCCAGAGCCGGCCCTGGGCATCGATCGCTCCGCACGAGCCGTACCGCGCGGCAGGGCGGTCACCGGCATCGGGCAGCCGCGGCCACGAGCCAGCGCCTGGCTCGAAGGCCCAGATGTCGTCGAAGAAGGTCGATCCCGCCTGGCCGCTCCAGACGACGAGGCCCACGCCGGGTGCCCACACGCCTACATGCCCGAACCGAGCCGCTGGGCGGTCGCCCGCCGGATCGAGGCGCTCCCAGCCGCCTGACGCCAGGTCGAGGCGCCACAGGTCGTCGAGCGCGCCCGTCTGCGCGAGACCCCCGAAGAGGTACGCGTACACGCCTTGATCGTCGACGCTCCAGGTGTGATCGGAGCGAGCTTCGGGGCCGCCGCCATCCGCGAGCCGGGTCCATGTCGCGGCGGTCGCGTCCTGCGACGGCAGCGGGGAGCCGCCGTCGGTCGACGGCGCCGGGGAGGCAGGGTCAGGCGGCGTGCTCGAGGTGGCCCCTGGTGTGGCCGCAACGCCCGATGCCGTGGGCCCGGGTGGCGTGCCGGTCGATGCGGGCACGGGTGCCGCAGGAGCGGACGGCCCGCCGGACGGAGGCGCAGTGCCGGAGGATGCCCCGCCGCACGCCGATGCGATGAGGACGGTGATGAGGCTCGCGCCGAGCAGGCGGGGCTTCAGGGACGAGCGATCCATGGCGCCGATGATGCGGCGGTCGCGTGACGGCCCGGTGACGGCTGCACCGTTCAGCCCTCCGAGTCGGACCCTGCGCCCTCTGTGGGACCCTCGGCCCCGGCCTCTGTCTCGGCAGCCGGCTCGACCTCGCCCTCCACAGGCTCCTCGGCCTCCTCGACGGTCGTCGGCTCGACCTCCAGACGTGGCGGCTGGACGCGCGCCAGCGGTTCGGTCTGCTCGGTCAGGAGGGTGACATTCTCGGGGACTCGCAGGTCGCTCACGTGGAGCACCTGGTCGAAGGTCTCGAGGGGCGTCACGTCGAGCTCGAGCGATGACGGCAGGTCGGCAGGGAGTGCCCGGACCTGGACGGTGTCGCGCAGGTGGAGGAGCGTGCCGCCCTGCTTGTCGACCGCTTCGGACTCGCCGACCATCGCGATCGGGACATCGACCGTCATCTCCTCGGTCATCTTCACGACGAGGAAGTCAGCGTGGAGCGGCCGCCGGTTCACCGGATGTTCCTGGACGTGATGCAGCAGCACGGGCACGGCGCGACCGCCGCCCACCTTGAGATCGACGAGCGCATTGCGGCCGGCATGGCGGCGCAGATCGTCGAACGTCCGGGCGTCGATCTGGATGGACTCGGAGTCGTGGCCGTGCCCGTAGACCACCGCCGGCAGCAGGCCATCGCGGCGCAGGCGGCGGACCTCCTTGCCGATGACCTCGCGTGGATCGGCGGCGAGTTGCGGGCGGGTGCTCACGGGGGGTGGGGACCTCTGGTCGTTCGCTGCTGACGCCCCGGGGCGCGGATCTGCGTCCACGCGGCTGCCGGGGCCCGGGATGGTACCACGCAGCTCACGATGTACCATCGCTGACCCGATGGCAGTCACCCGGTACTCCGCTTGAGCGCGACCATCCTGATCGTCGAAGACGAATTCGCCGTCGCACGGGGCGTGCAGTACGCGCTCCAGCAGGAGGGCTACGGGGTGATGGTCGCACGGAGCGGCGAGGAAGGGCTCGAGACCGCCACGCAGCAGGCCCCCGACCTCATCGTCCTCGACGTGCGTCTTCCGGGCATCGACGGCTTCGAGGTCCTGCGACGGCTCCGCGCCACCGGCTCCAAGGCACCGGTGCTGATGCTCACCGCACGCGACGAGGAGGTCGACAAGGTCATCGGGCTGGAGCTCGGCGCGGACGACTACCTGACCAAACCGTTCGGCCTGCGCGAGTTGATGAGCCGGATCAAGGCTCTGCTCCGTCGCGCCTACGGGGACCTGGCCGATGCAGCCGGCGGCCGGCTCATCCGCCACCGCGACCTGGTCGTCGACCTGGAGCGACGCCGCGTCCAGCGCGGCCAGCGGCGTGTGAGCCTGACCGCGACGGAGTTCGAGATCCTTCGCCACCTGGCGTCACGACCCGGCCGCGTCTTCTCCCGACGGGAGCTGCTCGAGCTGGTGCGCGACTACGAGGCCCTGGATCAGGATGAGAAGACGATCAACGTCCACGTCAGCCACCTGCGCGAGAAGCTCGAGGACGATCCGGCCGCGCCCGACTTCATCCTGACCATCCGCGGCGCGGGGTACGCGTTCGCGGAACGCTGAGGCGGGGGTAGGCATGCCTCTCCTGCGAGCGATCCTGGATAGCTCCCGCGCTCGACTGGTCGTCTCTTTCCTCACGGTCGTGGTCATCGCGCTCGCGCTGGTGCTGGCCTCGTTGCCGCGCCTCCTCGACGGATACTTCGCGCGGCAGGAGGACGAAGCCCTGGAGGGCCGAGCGGAGCTCCTGGCCGGTCTGCTCTACGAGCGGCTCGTCCAGTTCCAGGTCTTCGACACCGACGCGCCGCCGCCGATCATCGTTGATGATGGGGAGTCCCTGACCGCCTCCGACATGGTCACGCGGGCGTGGGGCACGAGCACCGGCGGGTACCTCGTGACGCTCGCGCCACAGGTCGCACAAGCCGATATCACGGTCACGATGGCGCTCGGGCCGGACCAGCCCGAATCGATCGTCTACACGCTCGCCGTGCCGCTCAGCGATAGCGTGGCGAAGCCGGGGCAGCAGCGCGAGTCCCTCGTGCGCTCGGCGACGTTCGAGGTGGCCGACCTGTTCTGGACCGCATCGCCGGCGAACGCGCCGCTCCGCCATGTGACCGTGACGCTGTCGCACCCGTTCAGCTACCGCGCCCAGACGCTCGAGACGATCGTCGGGGTCCTCTTCGGCGCGGCCCTCCTGGCGATGATCGTCGCGGTCGTCGCAGCGATCCTCCTCGCCCAGCGCCTGACCGACCCGATCCGGCGATTGACCCAGGCGTCGCGTGCCCTGGCAGAGGGCGACCTCGACGCTCGCGTCCCCATCCCGGGGAGTGGCTCACCCGAGGTCGCGGAGCTCGCTGCCGCCTTCAACGCGATGGCCGAGCGGCTCCAGGCGTCGATCCTCTACATCAGCCGCGACCGCGACCGCAGCCGGGAGTTCGTGGCCGACGTCAGCCACGAGCTTCGGACGCCGATCGCAGCGCTGCGCACGTTCAACGAGCTGCTGCGCGACGGCGCCAACACCGATCCCGAGACACAGGACGAGTTCCTGGGGCACAGCCATCAGCAGATCGAGCGGCTCGACTGGCTCGCGACCAACCTGCTCGAGCTCTCCAAGCTCGATTCCGGGCTCGTCTCGCTCGACCTGCGCCCGGACGATCTGCGGGCGGTCCTGGAGGATGCGACCGCGCAGGCAGGACCGGTCGCCCGTCGCAAGGGCGTCGAGTTGAGCGTGGATCTGCCGGACGAGCCGGTCCGAGTTGCGCATGACCCGCCGCGGATCGGGCAGGTGCTGGCGAACCTGCTCGGGAACGGGATCAAGTTCACGCCGAGCGGCGGTCACGTCGAGATCTCGCTGCGCGGCGACACCGACGGCGCGACGCTCACGGTGACGGACACGGGGGTGGGCATCGATCCGGACGAGCTGCCGCGGGTCTTCGAGCGCTTCTACCGCGGCTCCCGGACGCCCGAGGAGCGCGCGTCCGGCTCGGGGCTCGGGCTGTCGATCGTGCGTTCCATCGTCGAGATGCATCATGGACGCGTGTCGATCCAGAGCGCACCCGGCAAGGGGACGGCAGTGACGGTCTCTCTGCCGCGCGATGCCGCCGCCCCTGTGACGGCGATGTCGGTTTCTTCACCGGCCGAACCCCTGCCGTGAACGCGCGTCTGCCACGCTCTCCGTCATTGCGGCGCCGTGGTGCCGTGGTTGCCCCAGCAGCCGGAGAGATCGACGCATGACCCAGGGACCGCCGCTCGACGCGGAGGACACCACGACCAGCTATACGCCGCCGCCCCAGCCACGGCCGGAGTGGCGATACGAGCCGCGCTGGCAGCAACCCGCGCCGCAGACCCCTCAGCAGTGGGTCGATCCCGCCTACGGATACGGGTTTGCGCCCGCGCCGCTGCCACCGTCGCGCGCCCCCAAGCGGAGCGGCCGCGGCCCGGTCATCGCGGGGATCGTGGGCCTCTCGCTGCTCTCGGCCGGCCTCGCGTCCGGCGGTACGTACGCGCTGCTCGACATGACCGGGCGGCTGGATCGTCCCGCTCCGCCGGCGCAGCCCGCGATCCAGACGACCGGCGCGACGCCCGGGCAGCAGAACGTGACGATCGACGAGACATCGGCGATCACGCAGGCAGCCGTCAAGGTGGGACCCGCCGTGGTCACCATCACGAGCACGGCCGAGGGGACGCCGAGCGACCCCTTCTCCGTTCCCCAGACGGGCGTCGGGTCGGGGATCATCTACGACGCGGCTGGTTGGATCCTGACCAACCGGCACGTCGTCTGTGGCGCCGATCAGCTCCGCGTCGTCCTCGCCGACGGAAAGGACTTCGAGGGCCGGACGTATGGCGTCGACACCCTGACCGACCTGGCCATCGTCCGCATCCGTGGCGAGGGGCTTCCCGTGGCCGAGATCGGTAACTCGAGCGACCTCAAGCCGGGGCAGCTGGCGGTGGCCATCGGAAGCCCGCTCGGCCAGTTCACGAACAGCGTGACCAGCGGCGTCATCAGCGCCACAGGCCGGCAGATCCGGGTCGACGACTCATGCGGCTCCGGGCAGCGCAACCTCAACGGGCTGATCCAGACGGACGCGGCGATCAATCCCGGCAACTCGGGTGGCGCGCTCGTCGACTCGACGGGCCGGGTCATCGGCGTCAACACGGCGGTGGCGGGCGACGCCCAGGGGATCGGCTTCGCCATCCCCATCGACATCGCCAAGCCGATCATGGAGCAGGCGGTCGAAGGGAGGACGCTGGCCCGACCGTGGATGGGCGTGTACTACCA
>JACCXQ010000213.1 GCA_013696945.1 Chloroflexota bacterium
ACCGAACACCTCGCGGGGCATGCAGTACGTACAGCGGAAGTTGCATCGGTCGGTCACCGAGATGCGCAGGTCGCGCATCGGGCGGCCGCGCCGGTCCATGACGCTCACCGCACGATGGTAGCCCTCGAGACGCGACATCCTCGTGACACGGGTTTAGTCCACTATTGGGCTCCGGCACGAACGACCCTGTGGATCGGTGCGCCACGCGCCGGTTGGCGCGTTCGGGCGCTGTGGAGGCTTGGAGGATCGATGGGAAAGCTGGACGGGAAGACCGCCCTCATCACCGGCGCGGACTCGGGGATCGGACAGGGCACGGCCATCGTCTTCGCGCGAGAGGGCTCCGATGTCGTCATCCACTACTTCAAGGATCGCGGCGGGGCGGAGGATACGAAGCGCGAGGTGGAGGCGGCAGGACGGCGCGCGATCGTCGTGCAGGCCGACATCAGCGTGGAGCCGGAGGTGGAGCGGATGTTCGACGAGGCACTGTCGGCAATGGGCTCCCTCGACATCCTGATGAACAACGCCGGTGTCGACGCATCCGGGACCGAGGTGGCCGACATGACCACCGAGGTCTGGGACCGGGCGATCCGGACCAATGTCTATGGCGCGTTCTTCTGTTGCCGCCGCTTCATCCGTCACCGCAAGGAGCGGGGCGGCAAGGGGAAGATCGTGACCATCACGTCGGTGCACGACACGATCCCGCGGGCCGGCGCAGCCGACTACGATTGCAGCAAGGGCGCGCTCCTCAACCTGACCCGGACGCTCGCGCTCGAGCTGGCGCCGGTGCACATCAACGTCAACAACATCGGGCCGGGCATGGTCCTGACCCCGTTCAACCAGGAGGCCGTCGACGACCCCAAGGTGCGCGAGGAGCAGGTCCAGAGCATCCCGTGGAAGCGCGCCGCGCAGCCGCAGGAGATCGGCAAGCTCGCGCTCTACCTCTGTTCGGATGACGCCGACTACGTGACGGGCGCCACCTACTACATCGACGGCGGGCTGATGCAGAACCAAGGCCAGGGCGCATAGCCGGTGGATCTCGCCCCGGTCGAGCGGATCGCCGACTACGCGTTCCTCTCCGACTGCCGCACCTCGGCGCTCGTCTCGCGCGACGGGTCGATCGACTGGTTCTGCCCGGGCCGATTCGATGCTCCGTCGGTCTTCGCGCGGCTGCTCGACCCTTATGCCGGCCACTGGGCTCTCCGTCCCGCCGGATCCAGCACGGTCTCGCGGGAGTACGTATCACCCGGATTGGTCCTGCGGAGCGAGCACCGCACTCCCGACGGCCGGGTCGCGGTCACCGATCTGCTTGTCCAGGCCGGGGACACCGATGGCCACTCGCTCGGCCTGGACGCGCCGGGCATCCTGCTGCGACGGGTGGAGGGACTCGAGGGGCAGGTCCCGATGGAGATGCACCTCCTGGCGCGTCCGGGATACGGGCTGGCAGGCGCGGGGGTCCGCGCGATCGGATCGGACCGCGCGACGCTCGCATGCGGCCCCGTCGACCTCGAGCTTCGCGCGCCGGTGGCACTGGAGCTGGAGGATGGCGCCGTCGTGGCGCGCTTCTCCGTGTCCCCCACGGAGACCCTGGACTTCGCGCTGGTCACAAGCAGCAGGTACGGCCGGCCGCGTGCCGGCCCTTCGGACATCAACACGTCGTTGGACGTGACCATCCGGGCTTGGCGGTCGTGGTCGGACGCCCACGGGCGCTACCGCGGCGTCGCGAGAGAGCAGGTCGAGCGAAGCGCGGCCATCCTCCAGGGACTGACGTACGGACCGAGCGGGGCGCTCCTGGCCGCCGCGACGACGTCCCTGCCGGAGCGCATCGGCGATACCTGGAACTGGGACTACCGTTTCGCGTGGCTACGGGATGCAGGGCTGATGATGCGCGCGCAGTGGGTCGCGGCGTGCCCGGACGAACCCGAGCGTTTCTTTGCGTGGCTCACACGAGCCATCGGATCCGGACGCGGCGCGCCGACGCAGATCGTCTTCGGCGTCGAGGGCGAGCGCCTCCTCCACGAAGCCGAGCTGCCATGGTTGCAGGGCTTCCGGGGCAGCCGACCGGTGCGTGTGGGCAACGGGGCCTGGGACCAGCGCCAGCTGGACGTGACGGGCGAGGTCCTGGACATCGCCCTGCTGCTGCGGAAACAGCTGGGGGAGATCCCGGAGGCGACACGAACCATGTTGGTCGCGCTGGCGGACGAAGCCGCTGAACGGTGGCACGATCGCGATTCCGGGATGTGGGAGGCGAGGGATCAGGAGCGCCACTACCTCTCCTCGAAGGTCATGTGCTGGGTGGCGCTGGATCGAGCCACGCAGCTCGGGCTGGGTGAGACCTCTGATCGCGATCGCTGGGCCGAGCAGTGCGATCGGATCCGGCGCGCCGTTCTCGAGGATGGCTGGAGCGAGAAGGTCGGGGCGTACACGGGTGCCCTGGGTAGCGACGAGCTCGATGCCTCGGTCCTGCTCATGCCGGTCGTGGGCTTCCTGGGCATGGGCGACCAAGGGATGCGGGCGACGGTGCGAATCATCGAGAAGGCGCTCGCAGTCGACGGTCTTGTGCGTCGGTGGGCAGACGACCCGAACGGGTTCCTGGTGTGCAGTTACTGGCTGGTGGAATGCCTGGCCCTTGGGGGCGAGTGGCCGCGTGCCCGCGCCATCTTCGATCGCGTCACGAGCCTGGCCAACGACGTCGGCCTGCTGACCGAGATGGCAGACCTGAAGACGGGGGAGCTGCTGGGCAACGTCCCGCAGGCGCTCTCCCACGCCGGGCTCGTCAACGCCGCGTGGCGGCTCACGGAGACCGCCACGACGCGGCCGACGGCGCCTGACCTGCCCCATCGCGGCTGACGTCTCGATCTCGGCTGACATGAAGAAGCCCCGGCGACCGCCGGGGCTTCCCGTCTGAGAGCGCCGAGCTAGCGCGTGTACGCCGTCGCGCTGCTGCCACGCGCCATGTACCCGACCGCGACGCTGACGACGCCGAGCACCACATGCAGGACGTGGTCGCCGATGTTCGCGGGGATATTCCCGAAGAGGCCAAACAGGGTCGGGCTGATCAGGAGAAGGACCAAGATGATCACGTGCAGCACGCCGAAGCCGATGACGCCGTTGGCCTGCGCGGAGCTCGAGAGGCCGTACGCGATGTAGAGAGCGAGCGCGCCCATGGCAAGGTGGACGGTGTTGTGGATCGTGTTCGCCGCCAGGATCACGCCCGTGCCGTCGCCATTCGGGCCCGGGCCTACGATCGGATTATTGATGAAGCCCAACAGACCGGAGACGACGAGCACGACGCCGACCAGCTCCGCGTAGCCCTTGACCATGCCGTAGTTACCCCTGGACCAGATTCCTCCCTCGAATCAGGGTGTCAATAGGCGCGGTGTTACAGCGTCATTCCTCCTCGGCGCCGGTCGCACCCTCGCGGATCGTCTCGACCACACCGGAGTCGGCCAGGGTCGTGGTGTCGCCGAGCGGTCGGCCCTCGGCCACGTCCCGGAGCAGCCGCCGCATGATCTTGCCCGAACGCGTCTTGGGCAGGTCGGGGGTGAAGAGCAGGTACTTCGGCCGCGCGATCGGTCCGATCGCCTTCGCGACGTGATCGCACAGCTCGCGGCCGAGGGCGTCTGCGTTATCCACGCCGACGCGTGTCGTCACGAATGCGAAGATCGCCTGCCCGCTGACCGGATCGTCCTTCCCCACGACGGCAGCCTCCGCGACCGACGGGTGGCCCACGAGCGCCGACTCGACCTCGATCGTGCTCAGGCGGTGACCGGCGATGTTCATCACGTCGTCGATGCGGCCGAGCAGCCAGTAGTAGCCATCCTCGTCACGCCTCGCGCCGTCACCAGCGAAGTACATGCCGGGGAACCGGCTCCAGTACGTCTCGCGGTATCGCT
>JACCXQ010000221.1 GCA_013696945.1 Chloroflexota bacterium
GGCAGGAGCTGCGCGATGCGTTGCCGGCGGTCAAGGTCCGGCCCGCGCCCGATGCATCGCCAGGTCGTTGGGAGACCGGCACCCAGTCGCACGAGGCGCTCGCCGGACTGCTCGGTACCTTCCGCTATCTCGAGTGGGTCGGTGTGTCTCAGGGGGGTGCGAACGGGTCGCCCACAGATGTCGCGGGGCGCCGCGAGCGCCTCCGGGCCGCGATGCTCGCGTCACGTGCCTACGAACGGTCACTGCTGCCACCGCTGATCGATGGGCTCGTCTCGCGCGGGATCGACGTCCGCGGCATCACGGATGCGGATCGTTTCGACGAGCGGTGCCCGACGGTCTCGTTCACGATGGCCGGACAGCAGCCTGACGCGGTCGCCGCCGCGCTGGGGGAGCGAGGCATCTCGGTCTGGCACGGCGACTTCTATGCCTACGAGCTGATCCGGGCGCTCGACCTCGCAGACGCGGGCGGACTGGTGCGCGTCGGGCTGGTCCACTACAACACGGACGAAGAGGTGGATCGGCTGCTCGAGGCCCTCGACGAGATCGCCGCGGAGGGTCGCTGAGCGCGGCCCCTTCAGATGTGCGGCTGTTAGCGCTTCGGGTCACGCACGCCGCAGGGTGTACGTGTGCGACGGCGTCATGGCTGACGACCTGTCTCACGGCCAAGCGCGCGCCGCTCTTGCTCGCTGGAGGCGTGCCATCCGCCGATCTCTTGCCAGACCCTCGGCCATCTGCCCGCCTCGCGGTCGCAAACGGCGATGTTTCCCCCGCTGACGGCCCTTTTCCCGCGTGATGGTCGCTACCGGATCCTGGGCATCCCCGGGCGGCCTCATGCACACCACACGGTCAGACGGCCATGTCGTCCGGTGGCTATCGGGCCCAGTGCGCACGTCCTGAGCGCAAGGCCGCGGCGGCACCCGCGACGCGATGCACGTCCGCAGGCTACATTCGGAGCGGGCCGGTCGACGCGCTGGAACGTGGCCAGTCCAGTGCCAGTGCCCATGCGACGAGCATCCGTCCGATGCGTCGGAGGCACGAGATGACGGCGATCGGTCCGCTGCGCCGCTCTCGGTCAGATGGCCATGAGACAGCCACCGTCACGCCCGGGCCGGTCGCCAGAGCGGCTGGACCTGCCCATCTCCGGTCATATGGCAGTCGGGCCCCTGACGGAACACGGCTCTCGGACGTCGGATGATGGCCGTGTGGTGCCCGTCTGATCGAAGTTCGCCCGCCATCAGCCGCCTCTCGCGCCGATCGGCCCTAGGCGGCGCCCGGCGCGACCCAGCCGGGTAGCTCGCGCTGGAGTGTCGCGAGCGGCAGCGAGCCATGCCCAAGGACTGCGTCGTGGAACGCCTTGAGGTCGAACCGAACGCCGTCGCGCGCTTCGAGATCGGTCCGCAGCGACTGGATGACGCGCTGCCCGGTCATGTACGAGAGCGCCTGCCCGGGCCACGTGATGTAGCGATCCGTCTCGGTCTCGGCCTCGAGCTGGCTGAGGCCGGCCACTCGGCGCAGGAACTCGACCGAACGCCGGCGATCCCAGCGCAGCGCATGGATCCCGGTGTCAACGACGAGCCTGGCGGCGCGCCACGCCTGCGCGTCGAGCATCCCGAGTCGCTCTCGCGCGTCCTCGAACAGTCCGAGCTCGTCGGCCAGCCTCTCGCTGTACAGACCCCAACCCTCGGCATACGAGGCGCCCACCATGCGTCCTCCGAAGCGGCGGAGGTCGGGCAGCCCATCGAGTTCGGATTCGATCGCGATCTGGAAGTGGTGGCCAGGTGTCGCCTCGTGGTACGTCGTCGTCGCAAGGCGATGGATCCGTCGGCTGCCCGGCTCGTACGTGTTGATGAAGTAGAGCCCGGGGCGCGAGCCATCGGGCGCAGGCGGGTTGTAGAACGCCGGCGGCGCCTCGGCTTCCATGTAGGTCTCGACGGGCCGCACCTCGCAGGGCGCCTTCGGCACCCGACCGAAGAAGCGGGGCGCGACCCCACCGCCTTCTCGATCTGTCGCTCGGCGAAGCGGATCATCTGCTCGCGGCTCTTCGGTCGGTTGGCGGGATCCGCTTCGAGCGCCTCGCGCAGGGCTTCGATGTCCCCGAACCCAAGCTCGCGCGCCACCTCGGGGCGCTCGCGGTCGATCATCTCGATCATCTCCAGCCCGTGGTCGTGGAACGACGCGGGCTCTTCCTCCAGCGTCGTCCACGCCAGGATCGAGGTGCGATAGACGCCATCGCCGTCGGGCAGCGACCAGACGCCATCCCCCGCGCGGGCATGCGCTGCGAACGACTCGATGGCTGCCAGGTATGACGCGAGGGCCGGGCGGACCTCGTTATCGAGGACATCCCGCAGCGCCACGCGCTGGTCCTCGGTCAGTGGCTTGTCCGGTCCCAGCAGGGGCGATTCGTCGGCCGGTGCTTCGACAGCTCGCCGGACCTGCGTGAGGGTCCGCTCGATGACCGGTCGCGCGGCCGTCCTCCGCTCGTTGACGCCCTCCTCGAGGTTCACGCGGTGCGCATCGAGGTAGGCGGGGAACGCCCGGAGCCGTAGCACCAGCCGTCGAAGCGCTCTGGCGTGTCCACCCGCTGGAACCTGGCGATATCGCCGGGGATGTTGTGCGGCCCCGCCATCGCATCGACGGCCTCGAAGTGATACGTGCGATGCTCGAATGCCCTGAGCCGTATCCGACCGAGGACCTGGAGCATATCGAGGGTGATCCGATCCTCCTGGTCGAGGCCATCGGGATCGATCGAGCGCGCCTCGTCGATCATCGAGCCGAGCCAGCGCCGCTCATCGTCGCGACCCTCTGCGCTGGGGTCCTCCAGCCGGTCGTCGTACCGCTCATCTCCGAGGACGGTCGCGGTCACCGGGTAGCGCTCCAGGAAGCCCTGCCAGAAACGGTCCGCCAGGGCATGGACCGGACGCAGGTCGCGGTGGTCGTCATGGTTTCCTCCGGTCGCGCCGCGCGGAAGGATCAGGCGAAGAGGGGTAGCTGCTCTCCCTGTTGCTCGATCTCGGGATCGAGACCGAGCAGCGGTGCGAGGTCGTCAAGGTCCGCCGTTTCGCGGGCGTAGAG
>JACCXQ010000231.1 GCA_013696945.1 Chloroflexota bacterium
TCGATCGCGATGGCCACGATGAGCCTTCTGCCGCTCGCAGTGGCGGGTGCGTACCTCGTCCACGGGATAGGTCGATCGCGTATCGTCGCCGCCCTCTCGATGCCGGCTCTGGTCGGCGTGGTCGTCATGACGCTGAGTCGCTCGGCGCTCGCCGTGGTGGCGCTTGGAGCGTTCCTCTTCGCAGGCCGGGCTGGCCGTCGAGTGGCCATCACGACGCTTGTGCTGGGCATCCTCGGCGCGCTCGTGCTGATCCCGCTCTACCTCGATACACGCGTCGAGCCGACGCGCCTCACCTCGCTCGAGGTGCTCTTCGCCGAGTTCTTCACGCTCGGGGACGCGCATCGGGCCGCCGCCTGGCAGGCGGCGCTGAAGATGGGCCTCGATTCGCCCCTCATCGGCCAGGGCTTCCGCAGCTTCATGGTCCTGCACGCGGCCTACGGCGAGCCGCTCCTGCAGGCGCCCCACGACGAGTGGCTGCGGCTGTTCGCCGAGGAGGGGATCGTGGTCGCCGCAGCGGGCATCGGGTTCGCGCTTGCCGCGCTCACCTGCCTCTGGCGCGATCGGACGGCCGTCTCGCTCGGGGCGTTCGGGGCGCTCCTCGGATGGGCCTTCATGGCCACCTTCAACAATCCGCTGAACTACGCGCAGGTCAACATCCCCATCTTCCTCGTCGCCGGGACGGCTATCGGGCTGGCCATCGCACCGAGCCGACGGCCACAGGTCCCCTCCTCGTCGGAGGTCTGAGCTGCGCTTCCTCGACCGGGCGCTCCGCCAGGACGACTGGGCGATCGGCATCGTCGACCGCCCGATCGCCAGCTTCCTCGCCAGCCCCATGCTCACCGACGTCGACTGGGTCCCACCCCCCGCCGGACTCCCGAAAGGAGGCTTCGCAGCCGACCCGTTCGGGGTCGTCGCGGATGACGGCGCCGTGGATGTGCTCTTCGAGACGTTCGACCGTGAGAGATGGGCTGGCAGGATCGACCACCGGCGGTGGGATCCGCATGGCGGCTGGGGCCCGTCGCGCGTCGCCCTGACCGACGAGGCGCACCTTTCGTACCCGTTCCTGTTCGCCGCGGATGGCTCACTCTGGTGCGTCCCCGAGCGTGCGGCCTCCCGTGCCGTGACGCTCTACCGATCCAGCGCGCCGGAGGTCGGTTGGCAGGCAGCGGCCAAGATCATCGAGGGCGTCGCGGCCCTCGACCCCACGCTCGTGTGGTACCGGGATCGCTGGTGGCTCTGGTGCACCGACGCCGAAGATGAGCCGCAGGCGTGTCTCCGGCTCTGGTCGGCGCCAGAGCTGCTCGGCCCATGGTCGGCGCATCCGCTCGACCCGGTCAAGGACGAGCGGGGATCCGCGCGCCCGGCGGGGACACCGTTCATCGTCGATGGCGTCCTCTACCGTCCGGCGCAGGACTCCACGAGGACGTACGGCGGGCGGGTCGTCATCTGTCGCATCGATGAGCTCGACCAGGACCACTACCGCGAGACCGTGGTGGCCGTCGTCGAGCCCGATCGGACCGGGCCGTACCCCGACGGTGTCCATACCCTGGCTGCCGTCGGCGAGCGGACGCTGGTCGACGGCAAGCGGCGCGCATGGGCACCGCGCGCACGGATCCGTCGGATCGCATCAAGACAGGCCGGTAGGCTGGCCTCACGCCTCGGCCGGCGCGCGAGATGACCGACCCGGCAACCCGATGGCCGGACTTCTTCATCGTCGGTGCGCCGCGCTCGGGCACATCGTGGCTCTACCACGCCCTCCGGGACCACCCCGGCGCCTTCCTGCCCGATCGCAAGGAGCCACACCATCTGAGCCCGGATCTCGACGGCGGAACGGCGGCGGAGGCCGCGTGGCGTGTCCGCGACCAGCACGACTACACCGCGCTCTTCCAGGCTGCCCGTAGGGACCAGCGAGTCGGCGAGGCGAGCACCGGCTACCTGGCGTCCCTGGCCGCGCCGGCTCGGATCGCCGATGTCTCGCCGGAGGCCCGGATCATCGTCCTGGTGCGCGATCCCGTCGAGCAGATCGCCTCGCTCCACGCTCGCCGGGTCGCGGCCGGGGTGGAGGATCTGGATCTCCGCCAGGCGCTGGACGCCGAGCCCGACCGCCTCTTCGGCCGCCACTGGCCGCGCCGCCCGGTGTTCATGCCGCAGGCCCAGTACCGGGACGGCGCCTGCTTCATCCGTCACATCGAGCGATATGCCGAGCGGATCGGCCGCGACGCGATCTGGGTCGGGTCGCTTGACGACATCGCCGCCGACGCTCCCGGCACGTACCAGTCGGTCCTTGCCCATCTCGATCTCGCGCCACGAGACCCGCCCCAGCTCGGGCGGGTGAATCAGAACGAAACGGTTCGGGCGCGGCGCATCCATCGCGCGCTCCACGCAGCGCGGCTTGACCGGACCCTGCAACGGGTCCCGAGTCCACTTCGGCCACTCGCCGGCGCGACGCTGCGGGGCGCCCGTCGTATCACGCGCCGCGCCGGGCCGCGTCCGTCCATGCCCGCGGATCTGCGCGACCGCCTTCGGGAGGAGTCGCGCGCCGATGTCGAGGCGCTCGGGGCGTTCCTCCGCCGCGACCTGATCGCACTCTGGTGGCGCGACTGAAGTCCGCCCCGCCGCCTCGCGGCCGGTTTCCGCTGCTGGCCCTAGACTCCGGCCGTGACCGTTCCCCCGTCAGAGCAGCCATCGGCTGCTGGGAACGCGCCGACCGAGGCTGCGTCCCCCACCGTCCCCTCCACATCGGACGCTCCGTCCCACAAGTCGCCTGCCGTGGCCGCGGCTCTGTCTGCGCTCTGGCCGGGCCTGGGCCAGTGGTATGCCGGACGACCCCGTTCGGCGCTCGCCCACGGGCTCCCGCCACTCCTGGCCGTCCTGGGCGTCGCCCTGTTCTTCGTCGCCCAGCGCGCCGAGCGCGCGTTCGCGCTCCTGCTCCAGCCTCAGGTCTCGCTCACGGTCCTCGCGATCGTCATCGTGCTGCTCGTCTGGCGGCTCTTCTCGATGGCGCGGGCGCGTTCGTCGGCGGATCGCGGCGCCAACCGCAGCCAGCGGCGAGTCGGGTGGGCTGTCTTCGCGCTGGCCGCGGCGTTGGTCATCGTCCTGCACGGCTACGCGGCCTCGTTCCCCTGGGCGTTCTACCAGACGAGCGTGGCCGTCTTCCGTCCCGACCCGACCCCCGGGATCGGGATCGGCGCCACGCCTTCGCCGGCCATCCCCACGCCGACCGGCACGCCGGGACCGACACGGGAGCCCGGCGCGAGCTTCCCTGCCGAACCTTCGCCGACCGCGTCCCCCGCGACCACCGCGCCTCCATCCGGCCGGATCAACGTCCTGTTCATCGGTATCGACGCCCTGCCCATCCGGAACAAGGACCACCGTCTCACGGACACGATCCTCATCGCCAGTTTCGACCCGTCAGTCGGCAAGGTCGATATGGTCAGCCTGCC
The DNA here is from genome assembly GCA_013696945.1 of Chloroflexota bacterium. Classification (GTDB taxonomy): domain Bacteria; phylum Chloroflexota; class Limnocylindria; order Limnocylindrales; family CSP1-4; genus Palsa-1032. The sequence continues at coordinate 3,444 of JACCXQ010000231.1, forward strand.
ACGCGACGTCGCGCGCTTCCCACTGTTCGACCGCCCCGACGTGGAGTTCGAGGGCAAGATCAACGAGCTGGTGTTCTGGGCCGACGAGCATCCTGACATCTATCCGCAGGGTGGCATCGCGACGCTCGTCTCCGAGGTCGAGTACCTCGTGGGCATCGAGATCGACTATTACGCGTCGGTGGAGATCCCAGGCTTCCGCGAGATGATCGATGCCGTCGGCGGGGTCGACATCGTCAACCAGCAGCTCATCGATGACCCGGAGTACGACTGGGAGGATGGCCGGATCGGATACCGGCTGGAGCCCGGTCCGTATCACCTCGACGGGTCCGCTGCCCTGCCATATGTGCGGTCCCGGAAGGGCGTCGGGAACACCGACTTCCAGCGTGCTCGACGCCAGCAGCAGGTGCTCCTCGCGCTGCGCCAGAAGCTCGACGATCCGGACGTGCTCGCGCGCCTGCCCGACATCCTCGCCGTCGCGGCGCGGAACGTCCGCTCCAACCTCCCGACCGACGACCTTCCCATGGTCATGGACATGGCGCGCCAGAGTGAGGGCGCGAAGATCAAGTCGGTCGTGCTCGGCCCGACCACGTTCGCCTCGCTCATCCCCGCCTCGGACATCGGGGGGCTCTACGCGCTGAAGCTGGACCTCAAGGCGGTCGCCGCTTTCTCGGTCAGGCTGTGGGGATCCGACAGTCGCTATTGGGACCCGTCGAACCCACCGCCGAGCGAGGAGCCGGGGACGTCCCCGGGCGGCGAGCCGGCCGAGACGGAGCTGCCGGCCCCCTAGCGCCCCTGCTGGCTGAGCATCACCGGGATGGTCCGCAGCAGGATCATCAGGTCGAGTCGCAGGGACCAGCGGTCGATGTAGTCGAGGTCCATCCGCACCCATCGGTCGAAGACCGGGTCGAGGCGCCCTCCGATCTGCCACAGGCCGGTCACGCCAGGCTTCATCGACAGCCGACGCCGGTGCCACAGGTCGTAGGTGGCCACCTCGGTCGGCAGGGGCGGCCGCGGCCCGACGAGGCTCATCTCGCCGCGCAGCACGTTCCAGAACTGCGGCAGCTCGTCGAGCGAGGTCCGCCGGAGCCAGCTGCCGGTGCGCGTCAGTCGCGGGTCTGTCGTGAGCTTGAAGGCGCCCCCCTGGACCTCGTTCAGATGCTCCAGATCGTCGCGCATGGCCTCCGCGCCAGGGACCATCGTCCGGAACTTGAGCAGGGTGAACGTGCGGCCATGGAGCCCCACGCGCGTCTGGCGGAAGATGACCGGCGAGCCGTCGACGAGGCGGACCCAGAGCGCGAAGAGGATGATCAACGGCGAGAGGAGGATGAGCGCGGCGCCCGATAGCGCGATGTCCAGTCCGCGCTTGAGGAGCAGGGCGAGCGCGCGGTCCGGCCCGTGGACGTACGAGACGACGGGCTGGCCGTCGAAATCCTCGACGATGCCGCGCTGGACGGGCAGGCCGACCACGTCCATGGGGATGCGCACGATCTTCCCCTCCGCTTCGCAGACGCGCGTGACCGGCTCCACGAGCGCCCAGTCCGCGACCGGAAGGCAGATGGCGACCTCGTCGACGACGTTGGCGTGGAGGATCTCGACGACGTCCTCCACGGTCCCAAGCACGGGTCGGGTCAGCTCGACCTCGGGTCCATCGCCGTGATGCGCGGCGAGATGGCCGATCACCCGGAGGCCTAGCGCAGGGTGCGTCTCGATGCGGTCGGCGAAGTCCTGCGCCGCCGGACCCGTACCCACGATGAGCACGAACCGGGCGTTCTCGCCTCGGAGGCGCGCCCACTCGAACGTGCGCCGGAGACAGACGCGGGTCCCGAACGTCAGGACCGCCTGGGCCGGGAACAGCACGAGAAGGAAGAGCCGGCTGACGTCACCCAGCCGGACCAGGAACAGGAAGGCGAAGGTGGCGACCGCGAGGATCGCGGCCGAGGTGAAGATGTCCGCTGCCTCGCGCCTGATGGACCAGCGGGCGCGGATCCGGTAGAGGCCGCGCAGCCAGAGGACGAGCACCCACGCCGCGGCGTAGCCCACGGCGGCGACCCAGGTGAATCCTGTTGCATAGCCGATGGCGGCTTCCCAGGCCTGCCCGCCGAATCGCACACCCGCGATGACGACGAAGAGCCCGACCGCGCTCGCCAAGTCGACCAGCATGAGCGCCGCCCGCAGAGCGGCGCCATGGCGCCGGATCAACTGCGTCCGCCCTTCACTTCAGGCCCGGTCCTGTCGCGACGCTCCCGCAGGTGCGGCCGCCACCGGCTCCGCGGCAGGCCGCTCCGGGGCAGGCCGCTCCGGCGCCCAGCGCACGCCCATCACGAGCAACTCTGGCCGGATCCGGTCACGGAACGCCGAGATGCGCTCGATCATGGTGTCGATCAGCTCCTCGGAGAGGGGATGCGGCTCGAGACCGAGCTCGAGCAGGCCGGAGTGGCGCGGGTTGTAGTAGTGCTCTTCCGCCTCGACGCGAGGATTCGGCGCGTGGGCGATCGTCGTCTCGATGCCCAGATGTGCCGCCGCGTCACGGACGCGCTGGGCGAGCTCGAGCACGGAGAACGTCTCGGTGAACTGGTTGAAGACGCGCATCTCGGCCGGGGCCGCTGCCGTCTCGGTGGCCAGGCCGACGCATGCCAGGGTGTCGCGGATGTTGAGGTAGCCGCGCGTCTGGCCCCCGCGGCCGTAGACACTGATCGGCTCGCCCGCCACCGCCTGCACGCAGAACCGGTTGAGCGCGGTGCCGAAGACCTCGTCGTAGTGGAAGCTCGTGGCAAGTCGGGGGTCCAGCGCGGTCTCGTCGGTCTCGATGCCGTAGACGACGCCTTGGTTGAGGTCGGTCGCCCGCAGCCCCCAGACGCGGCATGCGAAGTGGATGTTGTGCGAGTCGTGGACCTTGGAGAGGTGGTACATCGAGCCGGGCGTCTTCGGGTAGAGGAAGCGGTGGCTCCGGCCGTTGTGGTGAACGGTCAGGTAGCCCTCCTCGATGTCGATGTCCGGCGTACCGTACTCGCCCATCGTGCCCAGCTTCACGAGATGGGTGTCGGGCGCCACGTCGCGCATCGCGAAGAGCAGGTTGAGCGTCCCGACCACGTTGTTGACCTGCGTGAACGCCGCATGCTGCGCGTCGATCATCGAGTACGGTGCCGAGGGCTGCTCGCCGTAGTGGACGATGGTGTCCGGCCGGAAGTCCTCGAGCGTCCCGCGAACGAAATCCAGATCCGTGAGATCACCGACGAACGAGCCGATGCGAGGCCCGCAGACCTCCTGCCAGGCGGCGATACGATCATCGAGCGATGCGATGGGGATCAGCGGCTCGACGTCGAGCTCCGCCTCCCAGCCACGCTTCGAGAGGTTGTCGGCGATGGCTACCTCATGGCCGCGACGCGAGAAGTACATCGCGGTGGGCCAGCCCAGGTAACCGTCGCCGCCCAGGACGAGGATGCGCTGCTTCACCTGCTCGACAGATCTCCGTGGATGGTCGACTCCGGGTGACGGCCCGAGGGAGGCTCCGGGAGCGCGGCAGCCATGGTCCGGCGGTCGGGGAGCGGCGCCACGATACCATCGGGCGCATCGGACCGGGTCCGGACGACCCGGCCGCTCCGCGTTCTGAGGAGCCACATGGCCCGACGTCTCCATCTGCCGTGGGCCGCGCGACCTGCCCGCCCCGGCGTGGGGAGGGCTGGCGGCGCGGTGCGCGGCTCCGGCGATCCCGATGCGTGGCTCGATGACGACGCGTCGCCGCCGGAATGCCCGCCCGGCTGGAGGACGGGACCGCCCGACTTCGTCGGCGTCGGCGCCCAGAAGGCCGGCACCACCTGGTGGTTCAAGCTGCTGACCGCCCACCCCGACGTCCACGAGACCGGAGGTCAACGCCCAGAGCTGCACTTCTTCGATCGTTTCGTTACCGGCTGGCCGGGTCCTGATGACGTCGAGCGCTACCACCGCTTCTTCCCGCGACCTCCCGGTGCCATGGCCGGAGAGAAGACGCCCATCTACATGGCGTGCCATTGGGTCCCGCGCATGCTCCGCGACGCTGCGCCAGAGACGCGTCCGATCGTCCTGCTTCGCGACCCGATCGCGCGGTACGTGTCCGGGCGTACGCACGAGGACGCCCGACTGGCCCGCGTCCACCGCGGCGTGCGCGACCCGGCCAACGAGGTGCGCTGGGTGAGCGACGCGTTCGCGAAGGGCCTCTACGCACAGCAACTGGGCTGGCTGTACGCGGCGTTCCCGCGCGAGCAGGTCCTGGTGCTCCAGTACGAGCGCTGCGTGGCGGACCCGGCCGCCCAGCTCGCTCGGACGTACGCATTCCTCGGGCTCGATCCCTTCGAGCCGCCGTCCGACGAGCTCGCGCGTCCGCGGAACGTGACTCGCCGCGAGAAGCTCGAGTTGGAGCCTGAGCGCCGCACGATGCTCGTGGATCTCTACCGTGATGACGTCGCGCGGCTCGCGACGCTCGTACCCGACATCGACCCGGCGCTCTGGCCCGACTTCTCCTAGCGCGCGGCGTGTGCGACGGGGGCCGCCTTCACCCCTGAGGCCCAGACGTCGGCAAGGGTCTGGCTGAGCGGCGTGGTGGCGCGCCAGTCGATGAGACGCTCGACGCGAGTGGCATCGCCGCGGATCTCCGCGGGGTCGTCGGGACGCACGAGCGAAGGGTCGGCCACGACCTCCGGATCGACGCCGGCCAGCCGGCACAGCTCCTCGAGGATCGCGCGGATGGCGACGGCGTGGCCCGAGCAGACATTCACGACGATGCCGCCGCGCGGCAGTGTCCCATCGTGCAGGCCCTCGAGCAGCCGCCGATACGCGTCCACAACGTCCCGCACGTCGGTCAGATCGCGCCGGACATCGAGGTTCCCGGTCGGGATCGTCTCAGCCTCCCCGCGGGCGACGGCCCGAACGCGTCCGGCGAGTGCGGGGATGACGAAGACCGGCCGCTGGCCGGGACCGGCGTGGTTGAACGAGCGGGTCACCACCAGGCCGAGCCCTTCGCGAGCCGCGTAAGCGAGCGCGGCCGATTCCTGGCCCGCCTTCGAGATGGCGTACGCCGTCGCCGGCCGGAGCGGTGCCGTCTCGCGGAGCGGAAGGTCTTCCGGTCGTGGTGCGCCGTAGACCTCCGATGAGCCCGTGACCAGCAGCGCCGGCCGCCGGTCCATCCGCCGCATCCCTTCGAGCACGTTGACCGTGCCACCGACGGTGACCGCGAATGCGTGGCCCGGGTCACCGGCTGCATCGGGCGCGAACGCGACCGCCGCGAGGTGAGCCACCGCATCGGGCGCGAGCTCGGTGAGCGCGTCGGCGACGTCGTCCGGCTCAGTGACGTCGAGATCGCCGGCGTCGAGGACCTCGTGGCCAGCGTCGGTCATCGCGCTCGTCAACCACCGTCCCACGAACCCCGACGCGCCCGTGATCAGGACGCGCATCAGCCTATGGCGCCGGCGCGTGCCCACGGCTCGGCGTACGCCGACGCGTCCGGACGATCCCCATCACGGCTACCACGCATGCGTGCCAGATCTGCGTCGACCATCATGCGGATGAGCTGCTCGAACCCGACCTTCGGCTCCCAGCCCAGCTCCTCGCGTGCCCTCGTCGAGTCGCCCAGCAGGAGATCCACCTCCGCCGGCCGTATGAGCGACGGATCCTGGACCACGTGGTCACGCTGATCGAGGCCAAGGTGGCCGAACGCGACCTCGCAGAGCTCGCGCACGGTGTGTGCCTCGCCGGACGCGATCACGTAGTCGCGGGGCTCGTCCCGCTGGAGCATCAGCCACATGGCACGGACGTAGTCGCCGGCAAAGCCCCAGTCGCGCCGCGCCTCGAGGTTGCCGAGCTGGAGCTGGGTGGCAAGCCCGAGACTGATCCGGGCCGCGCCATCGGTCACCTTGCGAGTGACGAACTCGAGGCCCCGCCGGGGTGACTCGTGGTTGAAGCTGATGCCGGACACCGCGAAGATCCCGTAGCTTTCGCGGTAGTTGACCGTCAGGAAGTGTCCGTAGGCTTTCGCGACCCCATACGGGCTGCGGGGATGGAACGGCGTGCCCTCGTGCTGCGGCGACTCGGTCACCTTGCCGAACATCTCGGATGAGGACGCCTGGTAGAAGCGGATGCCCGGGTCCACCTGACGGATCGCTTCGAGGAGCCGCGTCACGCCGAGGGCGGTGAACTCGCCGGTCAGGACCGGTTGGTTCCACGACGTCGGCACGAACGACTGGGCCGCCAGGTTGTAGACCTCACGTGGCCGCGATGTGCGCAGGGCCTCGACCAGTGACGCCTGGTCGAGCAGGTCACCCTGGACGAGCTCGATCCGGTCGCGCAGGTGGGCGATCCGCTCGTTAGCCCCGGTGCTCGAGCGGCGCGTCATGCCGAACACGTGATACCCCTCGTCGAGCAGCAGCTCGGCGAGGTACGACCCGTCCTGTCCGGTGATGCCGGTGATGAGCGCCGTCCGTGTCACGGGCGGAGTATACGGACGGTCAGTGGAGACGATGCGGACTGTCGCCTGCGCCGCTGAGCACGCCGGCGAGCTCGCCAGCGCTCTGCGCGAACATCAGCCACAGCATCGCGGGGACCAGGCTGGCGATGCGCCGCAGCGGCTCGCCCTTCGCCCGCGCCATGGCCAGCCGGCGCATCGCCCGGGGGAGTGGCGCGACCAGACATCGCGCCGCGCGGCTCCAGCGGCCGCGATGCCCGACCATCGCGGCCCGGTGGCCCTCGAAAGCCCGTCCACCGTGGAAGTGCATCACCGCCGTGCCCAGGATCCCGTACGACTGGTAGTGGGAGACACGGATGCGGTCGTCCGTGACGAGTCGTTCGCCGGCCGCGACGAGCCGCGCACCGAGGACCGTCTCCAGCGCACCATGGTGAGCGCCATCGCGGAAGCGATCGAGGACCCGGCGCTTGTACGAGACGTTGATCCCATCGAGGTGGGTCGCTTCGCCGCGGGGGAGTGGCGCCATCCACGGGGCGTGGCCGGCGTAGAAGCTGGCCCAGTCGACACGATGTACGCGTGAACCCGTGTCGACGCTGCCACCGATGGCGGCCGCCGATGGATGCTCGGCGTGGGCGCGCAACACGGCCGCGCACCAGTCCGACGCCACGACGCAGTGGTCCTCCGTGATGGCGACGATCTCACCGCTCGCCTCGGCCAGTCCGACCTCGCGGAGTCGGGCCACCGAAACGCCCGGCCTCCCGATCCATCGCACGGCCACCGGCAGGTCGCGTGGCGGCGCAACGCGGCTGCCATCGACGACGAGGAGCTCTCCGGCCGCCGCGGCCATCTGGGTGAAGATCGATCCATACGTCCGCTGGAGCACAGGTCCCCAGCCGCGGACCGTCGGCACCACCACGCTGAGCGGCGGGCGCCCCGCCACCGTGTCCCGCAGCGCGGTCAGTGGAGGCGGCGGGCGCTGTCCCCGGGACCGAGCAGCGCGCCGGCCAGTTCGCCCGCCGCCTGGGCCCACGCCACCCACAGGACGAATGGGAACACCATCGCCAGGCGGGCCGGTGGTTCCTGCTTCGCGGCCGCGACCCTCATCCTGCGGAGGGCGCGCGGGACTGGGATGAGCAGTGCGCGGAGGGCACGCCACGGCGCCTCCCTCGGGCGCTCATCGCGCCGGGTGCCCTCGAAGTTCCGCCCGGCGAAGAAGTGGAGCAACGTCGTCGGCAGGAACCCCCGCGATTGGTAGTGGGTCACGAAGATCGAATCGTCGGCGGCCAGGCGTTGGCCGCGCGCTTTGAGGGACTCGTTGATGAGCGCCTCGATGGCTCGATCGCCGTGCTCGTCCAGGATCGCATGGAGTGCCTCCCGCTTGAACGAGAGATCGGCGCCCGACAGATACGCGGCCGAACCCTTGGGTTGGGGCGGCAGGTACGGCGTATGGCCGGCGTAGAAGCTGGCCCAGTCGATGAGCTCATCGGTCGAGCCGTTCACTACGGTCCCGCCGATGGCGGCAGCGTCCGGGTCCTCGCGATGCGCGTTCAGCATCCGCTCGATCCAGTCAGGGGCCGCGATGCAGTGATCGTCGGTCATCGCGATGACGTCGCCGCTGGCCTCGCGGTAGGCGCGCATCCGCATCTCGGCTATATCCGACCCGGGCATGCGGATCCAGCGCACGTTCGCCCCGAGCGACCCATCGGAGGGCACGGGATGATCGCTACCATCGACCAGGATGACCTCAGCTCCAGCGCGCTCGGACTGCGCGCGGAGGCTCTCGTAGGTCTCCCTGGCGACCGGCCAGCCGTCGTGGGTGGCGATGGTGATGGACAGGCTCGGGCGGCGCTCGGACGTCATCGTCCCTCTCATCGGATCGGACCGGCGGCGGCTATCCTACCGCCCGCATGACGACCGGCGAGTGGCGACCCACCGAGATCGAGGGCGTGATGGAGCGCGCTGTCGATGCCCGGGCCGATGTCCGAGGTTCCTTCGCCGAACTCTGGCGACACGGCTGGACGAGTGAGCATATTCCGGGCTCCTTCGTCCAGGCCAACCTGTCGCGGTCGCGGGCGGGGACGCTCCGCGGCATGCACGTCCACCAGCGGCAGACCGACCTGTGGGTCCTCGTCGAGGGCCGGGCCTTCGTCGTCCTGACCGACCTGCGCCCGACCGTCACCCGATCGCCGACCGTCCTCACGCGCCACGCGACGGTGGGCGCTACG
>JACCXQ010000232.1 GCA_013696945.1 Chloroflexota bacterium
GGCCACCGAGCCGAGGGCGTGCCGCCCACACTCCCCGAGGTCGCCGAGGCCTTCGCAGCCATCGCCGAGGCACGGGGAACTGCGTCCAAGGCGGCCGTCTTCGAGGCGCTCATCCGCCGCTGCGACCATTTCACGGCGCGATACGTCACGAAGATCCTCTCCGGGGAGCTGCGCATCGGCCTTCGCGAGGGACACCTCGAGGCGGCGGTGGCCAAGGCATACGACCGGGCGCTGCCCGATGTCCAGTGGGCGGGCATGCTGACCGGCGACATCGGCCGGACGGCGGAGCTCGCGCGCGACGATCGGCTCTCGGACGCGGAGCTGGTGCTCTTCCGTCCCCTGAAGTCGATGCTGGCGTACCCGGCGGCGGACGAGGCAGAGGTGCTCAGCCGGCTCGGGTCGCCCGTCTGGGTCGAGGACAAGTACGACGGGATCCGTGCCCAGCTCCACAAGGAAGGCGGCGACGTCCGTCTTTACAGCCGTGACCTGCACGACGTCAGCGCACAGTTCCCGGAGGTCGTGAGTGCGGCCGCTGCGCTCGCCTGGGAAGGCATCCTCGATGGCGAGGTACTGGGCTGGCGCGACGGTATGGCGCTGCCGTTCCTCCAGCTCCAGGCACGCCTCGGGCGCAAGCGTCCGAGCGAGCAGATCCAGGAGCAGGTGCCGGTCATCTTCGTAGCCTTCGACCTTCTCGCCTCGACCGACGACGGCGAGGGCATCGCGCCGCTGCTCCGCCAGCCGCTGCGAGAACGCCGCCGAAGGCTCGAAACGCTGGGGCTGGCGACGACGCCGGGCTTCGGGCTGGCGACCCTCGTCTCGGCCGCCGACGAGGAGGGGTTGCGGGCGGTATTCGCTGCGTCGCAGCAGCGCGGCAACGAGGGCCTCATGGTCAAGGACCCCGAGTCGATCTACTCGCCCGGACGGCGCGGCTACGGCTGGTTGAAGCTCAAGCGGCCACTCTCCACGCTCGACTGCGTGGTAGTCGGTGTGGAGGTCGGTCACGGGCGGCGCCACGGCGTGCTCTCCGACTACACGTTCGCCGTCCGCGATGACCGGCCGGGGTCCGACGGCCGGCTCGTGACCATCGGCAAGGCCTACAGCGGTCTGACCGACGCCGAGATCGCCGAGATGACCCGCTGGTTCGAGGACCACACGCTGAACAGGTACGGCCGTTACCGGCTGGTGGAGCCGACGGTCATCGTGGAGATCGCGTTCGACGTCATCCATCGGTCGAACCGGCACGCGTCGGGGTATGCGATGCGCTTCCCGCGTATCGTGCGCATCCGCGATGACAAGTCGGTCGACGAGATCGACACGCTCTCCAACGTGGCGAGGCTCCACGACCAGCTCCAGGAGGGCGGCCGCTACGGGATCCTCACGGCCGGTGAGGCCGAGACCGTCGTCGCGGCCACGCTCGAGGCGCCCGCCGCCCAGACGCCCGCCGCCGAGGCGTAAGCTCGGCCGATGGTCCGCCCGTTCCGGCCCGACGAAGAGAAGCTGGCCCAGATCCGCGAGCTGCTGCCGGCGACCGGGGCCGGGATCTACCTCGATGCTGCGACCGCAGGTCCTTTCCCGGCCGAAACGGCTCGGGCGCTCGCCGAGGCGGACGACTGGGAGCTGCGCGTTGGTCGCGCCGGGCCTGGCCGCGCTGAAGACATCGCGCAGCGCGCCGCCGAAGCGAAGGCGGTCGTGGCGGCGCTCCTCGGCGTGGACCCCGATGGCGTGGTGCTGACGTTCGGCGCGCGGGACAGCGTCGCACGCTTGGCGCGTCTGGCAGCGGCACTCGGGCGGGTGGAGCCCGTCGACCTGTCGCTCGTGGCAGGCGCCTCGCCCATCACCCTCGATGGTGAGGATGCCGCGGTGATCGACGGTCATCGCTGGCTGCTGGGCCCGGAGGGCACGGGCGCCTTGTGGGTCGGGGCCAGGCTGCGTTCTCTGGTCGACCCGGCTGCGCTCGAGGCTGCCGGGGGCCTGGTCCCGCGACGCTCGCTTCTGGGCTTGGCCCGCTCAGTGGGGTGGCTGGAGATGTACGTCGGGCTGCCGTGGATCCACGAGCGCACCGCGCGCCTGTCGCTCCGGATGACCGAGGGGCTCAGGGCCATCGAAGGGGTCGACCTCCGGACGCCCCCTGATGGGCCTGCCGTCGCCACGTTCTCCATCCGCGGCTGGACCGGCGAACAGGCACAGGACGAGCTGTCGCGTCGCGTCTTCGCGATCGTCGGGCTCGATCCCGACCGGGACGCCATCAGGGCGAGCGTCGGGTTCTGGAACTCCGATGAGGAGCTCGATCGTTTCCTCGAGGCAGTGGGAGAGGTCGCGGCCCACACTCCCGGGACGCTGCCTCGGCGTCCGAGCCTGACGGTGCTCCAAAGCCCGGGGAACGGCGCATGACGGAGGAACGGCCCGTGCCGGGACAGCGCTCGTGGCTGGAGGTGCGCTGGCGGCAGGCACGCAACCCGCCGCCGCCCGTCCTGCGCGCGGTCCTCGCGAACCTCGCGGTCGCGATCGTCGGAGGGGTCGCGCTGCTCGCGTACGACGTTCTCCTCACGCGCGGCGCAGCGCTTCCCGGCGGCGACCTCCGCACGCCGCTCTCCGCGCTGTACCTGCTCGTGGTCATGGCAGCCGGCAGTCTGCTGACCTACCTCTGGGTCGAGCTACCGACGGGTGCCACAGGGGTGCGTCGGCGGTCTGGCTGGGCGGCGCTACTGGGTCTCTTCGCGTCGCTGCCCGTCGGGTACCTCGTGCTGGTGGGCCTCTTCCAGGTGGTCCGGCCGCTGCTCGGGGTGTAGCATCCGTCGCCCGGTGGGGGAGTAGCTCAACGGTCAGAGCGGTCGGCTTATATCCGGCTGGTTCCTGGTTCGAATCCAGGCTCCCCTACCACCCCGCTTCCTCGTAGCGTCGCGTCCGGCATCCCCAAGTGCCCCGCACCGCACCAGGGGCGGCACTCCAGGATCACCACCCCCGGACCATGGGCCGGCTGGGTAGGGTTGCGTGGCGGGCGTAGGGTCATCCCATCGACCCGCGCGGTGCCTGCCGCGGATCCTCGCGAGGTCGTGAGCGGATGCCCGCCGCTGCCAGGGGAAGACGACCATGCCCGCACGACCTGCACGCCCGGCCCGCCGTCGCCGGGGGTCCTTCGCCATCGCCGCGCTCATCGGCCTGGCGGCACTTCTGGGGGTGGCTCCCGCCGCCCAGGCCACGGAGGCGCGCTGGCTCGATGTCGAGCTGTACTACCTGGACCTTCTCAACTGCACGCGGACCGGCGGCTGGGTCAAGGTCGACGGGACGTGCAAGGGCGGCGTCGGCGAGTACAGCGACGAGCGCGAGCCGCTGAGGCGGCACGTCGGGATCTCGAACAACGTCGCGCGGCCCTACTCGAAGGTGATGGCCGACGCCGGCGAGAGCAGCCACTACCTCGACGGGGGCCCGCTCGACCGGCTCGAACGCGCCGGGTATGACCCGGGAGCCTGGGGCGAAAGCATCGGCTACTGGTCCGGCGACCCCTATGAGGCAGTCACCAGGATCCACCGGAACTACCAGTCGGAGAAACCGTACAAGGGCATCCACTGGCGACTTCTGAAGAAGGCCGCCTTCAAGTCTGTCGGCATCGGCGTGTGGCGGAAGGACGGCTACACGTACCTGGTCATGGATTTCTACGCGCCCTAGCCCCTACACCCTCTTGTGACGAAGGCGCCCCCGAGCGTGGAACGGCTGGTTTGCGCCCTGGGCTAGACTGGCCGTTCGTATTCGCACCGCGAAGCCGCCGGACGTGCGGTGCCGTCCGCGCCCCAGCGGGGACGTGCGATGCGGGGAGGAGGATCACATGTTCGGACGCGGTTCCGACCGCTCATCCCAGGAGGACCAGCGACGCAGCCAGGTCCAGCCCATCACGCCGCCCGCGGGCACCAGGGAGGCCATCGCAGTGCCCGTGTCTTCTCCAGCCGCCGACTCGCTGTCGGCCCGTTCCGCTGACGAGAGCGTCGTCGCCGCGGAGGACCGCATCGAGGGCAAGATCAAGACGCAGCGCGGGATGCGCATCCTGGGCACCGTGGATGGCAGCATCGAATCGGCCAGCCACGTCCACATCGCGGAGGGCGCCAAGGTCACGGCCGATGTGACCGCCGACGAGGTGGTCATCGGCGGCCAGTATTCCGGGAAGCTGACCTGCCGGCAGCGCCTGGAAGTGCTGCCCACGGGACGGGTCAAAGGCTCCATCGAGACCGTGAAGCTGATGCTCCACGAGGGCGGCTTCGTCGATGGCGAGCTTCACATGCAGAAGCCGGCCGACCAAAACGGCGAGGCGGAGCGCGAGAAAGAGCCTGCCGCCCGTCCGGGCGAGAGCAACCTGCGGCCGGTCGGATCGATTCGATCGACGGTCGAGCCGAGCATCCGCCAGACCGCCGCAGCGAGCGGCTCGAGCGGCTCGAGTGGCTCGAGCAGCTCGAGTGGCTCGAGCAGCGGCGCCTCCACCAGCTAGTAAGCCCACGCGGCGCCAAGTGGCGCCTTCGTGACGGGGAATCGAAGACGCCCGGGGCAGATGCCCCGGGCGTCCTACTGTGCGAGGGAAGCCTACGCGCGACGCTTGGCGAAGCAGTCGTTGCAGTAGACCGGCTTCCCGCTGGTCGGGCGGAACGGCACCATCGCCGTATTGCCGCACTCCGAGCAGGTCGCCTCGAACATCTCGCGGGGCCCGCGCTCACGGTAGCCACCGCCACCGCCACCGCCATAGCCGCCACCGCCGCTATCGCCACCGCCGTACCCACCACCGCCGGCCGAGTAGCCGCCCGACGCGGAGTACCCGCCACCGATGCCGCCGCCGCCGGAGCTGTAGCCGCCGCCACCGGACCGGCCGCCGTAGCTGCCGCCCGTGTCGCCGCGCGCTGCCTTGCGGCTCGCCCGGCACGAGCTGCAGCGACGCGGATCACTGAATCCGCGATCCGCGTAGAACTGCTGCTCGCTCGCGGTGAAATTGAACTCCTGACCACAGTCCGCGCAGGTCAGGTTCCGGTCCGTATACAACGAAACACTCCTTCTCGTGCCGGCTCCCGCGACCGTGTCTCGCGGGAACCGTGAGAGGAGTGAGTCGTGTGCCGGACAGATCTATGGGCCCGAACGCTCAGACCCGTTGCGGCGCACATAGTACCCGATGGATTCGGCGATGCAAGAGGGTCTTGCGAGTCCTCAGCTGCCCAGACGGTGGACGCGGAGGACGTTCGTCTGCGCCTGCCCGATGGGTGACGCGGCGACCACGACGACCGATGCCCCGACCGGGAGTCCTGCTGACCCGGTGAGGTAGCTGGCGACCAGCGACACGACGGCATCGGTATCCGCCGGCTGGTCAGCCAGCACAGGGATGACGCCGCGTCGGAGTGCGAGCTGGCGCACCACGACCGAGTCCGCCGAGAACGCGAAGATGGGCCGATGCGGACGCGCTGAAGCCAGGAGCTCCGCGCTGCGGCCGCTGGTCGTGTAGCAGGCGATCGCCGCGACCGCCGGATCGCGATCCGCCAGGTCCGCAGCGGCGCTGGCGATGGCCCACGCAGCGTGCCCCTCGGGGTCGCGGTCGATGTGCTGCACCGCGCGCTCGCTCGGGTCGGGCACGGTCTCATACGACGCGCCGTTCTCCTCCGCGAACGCGCAGATCCGCGCGGCGGCATGCGCGGCATCGATGGGGAAACGGCCGACCGCTGTCTCCGCCGACAGCATCACCGCGTCGGCGCCATCGAGCACGGCTGTCGCCGCATCGCTCGCCTCCGCACGCGTCGGCCGCGAATGGTTGGTCATCGATTCGAGCATCTGTGTCGCGACGATCACCGGCCGACCCACCGCGACCGAGCGCGACACGATCCGTTTCTGGACGATGGGGATCTCCTCGAAGGGGATCTCCACGCCGAGGTCGCCGCGTGCCACCATCACGGCGTCCGTGGCTTCGAGGATCGACTCGAGGTCCTCGACCGCCGCCCGTGTCTCCAGCTTGGCGACGAGCCCGATGCGCTGACGGCCAAGGAGCTTCCGCAGCTCGCGCAGGTCGGCCGCGCGCCGCACGAAAGACATCGCGATGAAGTCGACGCCGAGCGCTAGCGCGACGGCGAGGGCCTCGCGGTCACGATCCGTGATGGCAGGTAGCGAGAGCCGCTCAGATGGGATGTTGACGCCGGCCGCCGAGCGGATGGTGCCGCCGCGCACCACCTCTGTCTCGATCGGGTTGCCGGAGCGGACGACGACGAGCTCGGCCGCACCGTCGGCCAGCAGGATGCGATCGCCTGGCTGGAGGTCCGTGCCCAGGCTGGGATGGTTCGTCGAGACGACCGACTCATCGCCCGGTCCGCCGTCGCCGCGGATGAGCAGCCGCGACCCTTCGCGCAGCGT
Organism: Chloroflexota bacterium; assembly: GCA_013696945.1. Taxonomy (GTDB): domain Bacteria; phylum Chloroflexota; class Limnocylindria; order Limnocylindrales; family CSP1-4; genus Palsa-1032. Next base: position 6,370 of record JACCXQ010000232.1, read on the forward strand.
GATCGAGCCGCGGCTGAGATGCCCGAGGCGGACCTTGGGTCCCGGGAGATCGGCGAGGATCGCGACCGTGCGCCCGGCGTCGGCCGATGCGCGGCGCACGGCCGCCGCGGCGTGCCGGTGATCCTGCGCGACCCCGTGCGAGAAGTTGAGCCGCGCGACGTCCAACCCGGCCGAAACAAGCTCGGGGATCCGGCCATAGGTCGCCGGACCGATGGTGCAGACGAGCTTCGTTCGGCGCATCGCGCCGCATACTACGGCCGCCGTGACGACCCAGGCGAAGCAGGACGCCCAGCACATCATCGACGCCGCCCACGGGGCGCTCGTCGGCCTCAGCCACTGGATCCACGCCAACCCGGAGATCGCCTTCGAGGAGACGCTGGCGAGTGGCTGGGTGGGCGACTGGCTGGCGGGCGCCGGGTTCGATGTCGAGCGAGGGCTCGGCGGCCTGCCCACCGCGGTATCCGGGACATTCGGCCGCGGTGGGCTCCACGTGGCGCTCATCGCCGAATACGACGCGCTGCCGGTCGTGGGACATGCCTGCGGGCACAACGTCATCTGCGCAGCGTCCATCGGCGCTGCGCTCGGTCTGGCCGCGGTCGCCGACGATCTGGACCTCCGCGTGACGGTCATCGGCACGCCCGCCGAAGAGGGCGGCGGGGGGAAGATCCGGCTTCTCGAAACGGGCGCATTCGAGGGTGTGCACGCCGCGCTGATGGTCCACCCCGCACCCCGTGACACGCTCGAGCCGGTCATCCTCGCGGCCCAGACGCTCGACATCGCGTACACCGGCCGGGAGGCGCACGCTGCCGGTGCGCCGGAGCTCGGCATCAACGCCGCTGACGCCTTCGTGATCGCGCAGGTCGGGATCGGCCTCCTCCGCCAGCACCTCTCGCCGGCGACCCGGGTCCACGGCATCGTCACGCACGGCGGGGACGCTCCCAACGTCGTGCCGGCCCACACGGAGGGTCGCTTCATGGTCCGGGCCGCGACCGCCGACGCGCTCGACGGTCTGCGCGAACGCGTGCTCCGCTGCTTCGAGGCGGGCGGGCTGGCGACCGGTGCCGAGCTGACCGTGACCCCGCGCGTCCGATACGCCCACATGGCCCATCACCGGGCGCTCGCGGACCGTTACCTTGCCAACGCCGAGGCGCTCGGCCGCTGGTTCGTGCCGTTCAGTGAGTCGGGGCTCGGTCCGGTGTCCACGGACATGGGCGACGTCTCGCTGGCCGTCCCGTCGATCCACCCGATGATCGGCATCGATTCACTGCCCGCGGTGAACCACCAGCCGGGTTTCACCGACGCCGCGGCGTCCGAGGCTGCCGACCGAGCCATCCGCGATGGGGCGGTAGCCATGGCGTGGACCGCCATCGATCTCGCCAGTGACCCCGAGCTTCGTGAAGCGGTCACGGCCGAAGCGGAGGAGATGGCCCGGGCGCGATCCGGCTGATCAGCCGGCGCGGAGCACCAGGATGTGCTGGTGGACGATGTTCGGGACGAAGCTTCGAGGGTAGCCGTAGGGTCTGAGCCGGGTACCGGCCTGGTACCAGATCAGGTCGCCCTTGGTCGTGAATCCCGCCCGCTCCGCCCGTCCGGCGAGGTCTGCGCCGGTGAAGCGGTAGCGACCGTCCTGGTACGCGTCGCGGACGATGATCGTCGCGTATCGACCGTCGCGCAGGACCCGGCGGACCTCGCCCAGCACCTCCTCCATGCGCGACAGGTACTCCTCGTAAGAGCCGCTGTTGGCCAGGTCACGTGTGTCTTCGGAGATCATCGCGTAGTCGGTGCGCCGGTTCGCGAACGCCTCGGAGAGCTTGCCTCCGGCCATCGTCATCCGCAGTTGCGGGTTGTACGGCGGATCCGTTGCCACGAAATCCACGGAGCCGCTCTCCAGCTCGCGCATCCGGACGATCGCGTCACCCTCCACCATCCGGCAGCCGCTCGGCTCGAACGCGCGAGGGCCACCGGGGTCCGACGGACCCAGGTCCGCCAGCTCCGGGCCGGCGCCGTCGCGCTCGCCGAGAGCGTCGCGCACGACGGACTCGTAGATGGCCACCCAGCGCGGGTCCAGCTCGATGCCGAGTGCCCGGCGCGGCGCCCGGCACACGGCGGCGCCGAGCAGCGTCCCGCCGACCCCCGCGAACGGATCGAGGACCAGCTCGTCTCGCCGCGTGAAGAACTCGATGAGCCTCGACATGAGGCGCGGTGGCTTGTTCGCGCCGTGCGCCTTTCGTGGCGCGTGGCCCAGCTCCGATGGGTAGGCCGTCGTCCAGAGAGACTTGGTGAAGTAGAGCCACGCCTCGCCGGAGAGCTCGTTCAGCGTGTTGTCGCGATGCACCGGTGGCTGGAGCACGCGGCCAGTATCGGACAGCCCCGGCGTATGCTGCGGCCATGGCGTTCGTGGGGCGCGAACCGGAGCTGGCCCTGCTCGCCGGCGCCCTGCAGCGTGCGGCCGAGGGAGCGCGACGCCACGTCCTGATCCGAGGCGAAGCGGGGATGGGCGCGTCGACATCGCTCGACGAGCTCGAGTCACGTCTGGGCGACCTGCCCGGTGTGGTGGTCGCCCGGGGCATCGCCACAGAGCCACAGGCGCGCACGCCGTTCGCCGCCGTTGCGGCGGCACTGGAGCGAGCACTGGCTGCACTCCCGGATGACCGCCTCATCGATGTCACCGGTCCGCGCGCGTATGACCTGTGTGTGGTCGTGCCCGCGATCGCCCGGCGCCTCGAAGCACTCGGGATCTCGACATCGCCGCCGACGTTCCGCGCCGATGCGCAGCTCGGTGACCGCGTCATCGAGGGGATCGTGGGCACCCTGGATCGGCTCACGGCCGATGGCGCGCTCCTCATCGCGCTGGAGGACCTCCACTGGGCAGACCCGGCGACACGAAGGTTCGTGGGCACGTTGCTCCACGCCAGCCATGCCGGACGGCTCTGCCTCGTTCTGACCTACCAGCCCGACCAGCTGCACCGCCGCCACCCGGCTGCGTCGTTCCTCGACGGTCTCGCGGGCATGGATGACGTCGAGCTGATCGACCTCATCCCATTCACCCCCGACGAGATCGCGGACCTTGCCGAAGCAGCGAGCGGGGAGCGTCCTTCCGCGGCATTCCTCGCTGCGCTCGTGGAAGGCTCCAGAGGTAACCCGCTTCAGGCAGGGCAGCTCCTCGAAGCGCACGCACGGCTCGAGGGCCTGCGCCTGTCAGACCCGTTCGACGAGGTGCTCGGGGCGCGACTCGACGCGCTGTCGGGACCCGCGCTGCGTGCGGTGCGGGTCCTGGCGCTGGCGCGCCGCCCGTTGGAGCGCGAAGTCTGCCTTGCCCTGCGACTGCCCGACGGTCGACTGACGCGTGCCGGATTGGAAGAGGCCGTCAGCGTCGGCCTTGCCCGCGCGGCCGACACCACGATCGGGATCGCCCACGAACGCTACGCCGAGGGCATCGAGGCGCTGGCGGTGCCACCAGAGCGCCGGTCGATCCATGCCGCGCTCGCGGCATCCGCGCCCTTCGGTCCGGCGGAGGCGGCATGGCACTGGTCGGTGGCGGCGCGCCCGGTCGAGGCACGCCGGCGCCACCTCGACGCGGCTCGTGAAGCGGAGTGCCTCGACCCGGGGGAAACGGCCCTCCTGCACTACCTGGCTGCGCTGGACCTCGCTGATGCAGACCCTGCCGCCGCCGATGCCGCGTCCGATCTGTCCGAGACCCTCGCCGCCGGCGCCCGCGCGGCAGCAACGGCCGGTGCGTTCCGCCGAGCCGCCGCGCTCGTGAAGCGGGCACTCGACGCGCGTCCACGTCGCACCTCGACGAAGGCGAGCGCCGAGACGAAACGCCGTTCGCTTCGCCTCGGCGAGCTCTACGAGGAGTGGGGCCGATATCGCTGGGCCGGCGGCGACTTTGCCGGCGGCGTCGAGCAGATGGAGAGAGCGCTGGCGATCCTGCCGCGCGAGCCGTCGCGTGAGAGAGCTCGTGCGCTGGCGGTGCTGGCGCAGCACCACATGATCGATGGGCGCTTCGACGAGAGCGCGACCCTGGCACGGGAGGCGAGCGACGTGGCGAGTCGCAGCAGCCCGCAGGCCCGCGGCGAGCTCGGACACGCCACCTGCACCCTGGGCGTCGACCTGGCTTACCTGGGGGATCTCGATGCCGGCCTGGCGCTGCTCGAGTCTGCGACCGAGATCGCGCGGGAGACAGGCCGCCTCGATGACCTCATGCGCGCGTACGCCAACCGGACGACGCTGCTCGACCTGGACTCGCGTCGGGAGGCCGCGCTCGCGGTCGTGAACGACGGCGTCCGCGACGCCCGGGCCGCCGGCCTCGCCGAGACATACGGCGCCTTCCTGCGCGGCAACGCGGCGGACATCCTGTTCATGCTCGGTCGATGGCAGGAGTCGGAGGTGGAGTGCCGGGCGGCGATGGGCTACCGGCCGGCCGACACGGCGTGGTTCAGCCCGATCCTGTATCTCGGCCTTGTCGCAGTCGAGTCCCGTGCCGACGAAGAGGCGGTACGACTCGTCGGACAGACGCTGCTCCAGCTGGAACAGGTCCCGGCAGGCCAGTGGACAGCGCTCGTCATGCGCGCCGCCGTGAGCCTGCTCCTCTGGGGCGGCCAGCCAGCCGAGGCGGTCGAGGTCGCGGCGCGCGAATGGCATCGCGTCCTCGAGACCGCGGATCCGCTCCAGATCGCGATGGCAGCCTCGACCGCGCTGGAGGCCGCCGCAGCGCTGGCGGAGGCCGGACGCGAGGACCGCGATCTCGGCGCGGTCGGTACGGCCGGGGAGCTCGCCGCGCGGGCACTGGCCGATGCCGAGCGTCAGGTCGCGGCGAGCCGTCTCGCACCGACGCTTGGGGCGCGCCGCGAGGCCGAGCTCCACCTCGAGATGGCCCGCGCGCATCTTGGCCGCCTCCGTGGACGAGCGTCGGCTGCGCGCTGGGCGAAGCTGGCGGAGGCGTGGGCCGCGATCCCGGTGCCGTACCAGGCCGCCAAGTCGCACTGGTGGCAGGCACTCGCGCTGCTCCAGGCGCGCGACGGCCGCGCGGCGGCTCGAGCGCCGCTGCTCGACGCGTGGCGGATCAGCGGTGAGCTGCCAGCACAGCCACTGCGG
>JACCXQ010000248.1 GCA_013696945.1 Chloroflexota bacterium
AGGATCGTGATCGCCGCATCGGCATCGGCTCGGGCCTGATCGCGGTCGCCTTCGGGCAGCGAGGCGTTGATCTCGGCGCGCAGCATAAGGACGCGAACCTCGTTCAGCGGGCTGCCCGAGGCACGGATCCGTGCGAGCAGCGGCTCGATCCCGCGAAGCGCCGCCTTGCCCCCGCCGCCGATCGCGCGAGCCGCTTGGAGTCCGACCTGGGCGACCTCCCCGATCGCCGACGCTCCGCATGACATCGCCAGGTCGCGTGCCTGCCCCAGCCACTCGATCGCCGGTGCCGCCCGCCCGCTTGCCAGATGCGCCTCCCCGGCCAACCAGCTGGCGACCGACTGGCAGAGCACCTCGCCGATCTGTTGCGCGACCCCTGCCGCCGCTGTCGCCGCTTCTGCTGCTTCGTCGTACCGGCCCTGGTGCAACAGCAGCATCGCCTTGAATACCTGCGCGTCGGCGCGGGCGGTCGGGTCGCCACTGATGCTCGCGAGCTCCGAAGCGCGAGCCACCATGCGTTCCGCAACCTCGAACTCCCCGAGCTCCGCGTGCGCCGTGGCCAGCTGCCCGGCGTAGAAGGAGGCCTCCGCGGCGCCGAACCGCTCCAGGAGCGCCACCGCTTCCTCCAGCACGGGGATGGCCTCGCGAAGGCGGCCCTGCCAGATCAGCATGAGTCCGTACAGGGCGCGCGGGAACGCGAGGATCTCGGGATCGTCCAGGCGGGTGCCGATCTCCATCGCGCGAGTGACCGCCTCTCCCTTGAGCGCCGAGTCCCCGAAGGGGTTGCGCATCGCGCGCGTCCCCGCTTCGCGTGCGAAGACCAGGCCGATCAGCCGCTCGTCGTCGAGTCGCTCGGCGCGTGCCTTCGCATCGGTCAGGATGACCAGATCTTCCTCGAGGCTGCCGAACCCGATGCGGGCCGCGACCCGGTCGATCCCCACCTCGACCCGTTTGTGCTCGTACTCAACGGACTCGGGCGCATCGTCGAGTCGCGCCGCCGCGCGGTCGAACAGGTCGCGTGCCTCGGCAAGCGCCTGTCGCCGCATCGCCTGCCGGCCTGCGAGCTGCAGGTAGTGGATCGCGCGGTCCACGTCACCGGCTCGGTCGAAATGCAGGCCGAGCACGGCTGCGATCTCGTCTCGTCGGTCGCCCGCCCGCGTTTCGAGGGCCTCTCCGACCTGTCGGTGGAGCCGGCGTCGGTCGGTCTTCAACAGCGAGTCGTAGGCCGCCTCCTGGATCAGGACATGCCGGAAGCGGTAGACCGGCTCTGGATCGGGCGATGCGAACCGGACCAGACCGGCGGCCTCGGCCAGCCCGAGCGCGCGTGCCGTCCCGGCCGGGTCGCCGGTGACCTCCTCGAGCAGACGGACCGGGACCTCGCGGCCGATGACCGCCCCGACACGGATCGTTCGCCGCGCCGCATTCGGGAGCCGGTCGATGCGCGCGAGGAGAAGCCCGCGGATGGTATCGGGCACTTCTGCCTCGGCGACCGTTCCTGACCCGACCCACCGCTCGTCCTTCCGGACGACCCAGCCGCGCTCGATCAGCATGCGGATGAGCTCCTCGACGAAGAACGGATTTCCCTCAGCGCGCTCCATGATCGATACGCGCAGGCGCTCCGGCAGCGAGTCGATCTCCAGGAGATTGCCGATGAGCAGCCTACTCTCCGCGGCGTCGAGCGCGACGAGTCGCAGCTCGGCGAGCGCATCCCCGAACGTCTCGCGCGATCGCTCCACCAAATGCCAGCCGACCGAGCCGCGCTCGGGACGCGACGTCACCAGAAATAGGATCGGCAGCTCGTGCGCGATCGGCAGGAGGTCGGCCACGACATCGACCGATGAAGCATCGGCCCAATGGACATCCTCCAGGACGACGACGGCCGGGCCCTGGGAGCCCAGCTCGCGCAGAGCCATCTGGGCCGCCGACAGGTAGCGGAGCTGGAGCGCGTGGGGGCTGAGGGGACCGAGGGCTTCGGCAACGTCCGCCGGAAGGGGGAGGGAGAGCAGGTGCCCCACGCTGGCGTAGGGCTCCTCCGAGGCCTCGCCGAAGAGAGTCCGGGTCCGCTCCCGCAGGGCCGCGTGCCGTTCTTCCGGGCTCCCTGCAGGCACACCGAGGCATACGCTGACGAGCTCCCCGAGCAAGCCGTACGGGATGTTCTCGCCGTATGAGGCGCATCTCGCCTCGACCCACCGAAGCTCGGCGGTGTCGGCCAGTGACCGGAACTCCGCCAGCAGCCGGCTCTTGCCGACGCCTGGCTCGCCGACCATCACGGCGGCACCACCGCGCCCCGACCGCACCGCCGGAACGAGCGACCGGAGCTGCTCCAACTGATCGTCGCGACCGACCATCGGGCTGTCGAGGCCGGCGATCCCACGACCCGTGCCCGGCTGGTCGTGCCTGTCGACGATCTCCCAGGCGTCGACAGCCTCTGATCTGCCCTTGACCGCCACCGCACCCAGGGACGTCGCTCGAAATATGGGAGCCGCATAACGCCATGTCTCACCGGTGATGAGGACGGAGTCGGGGCGGGCGGCACTCTGCATCCGGGCGGCAACGTTGACGGCGTCGCCTAGTGCGTCGGCCGCCGTGGACGACTCACCGAAACCCTCGACGATGGCCAGTCCCGTGTTGATCCCGACGCGGATCTGCAAAGCCTCACCGAGATCGAC
>JACCXQ010000254.1 GCA_013696945.1 Chloroflexota bacterium
CGGTAGGAGCGCAGATCAGCGTATGTCGCCCGCCCGCGATGGCCGGCCATCCCAGGGCCTGTGCTGGCGTCGGCTCAGCGAATGCCGAGTCGAACCAGGCGCGCGTCGCCGGATGGAACGGCGCCAGCGGATCGGTCACGGCGGGCAAAGGGCGCGAGCGGCGGGCCACAGGACGTTCGAGTATAGGACCCCACATCCGTTTCGAACAGATGTGCTCTTTGGAGCGCTCGTGTCGGCCTGCCGACATCGCGCGGGTCGTGGGTTCTCCACCCATCGGTCTCCGCCTTGCTCACCCAGGACGAGTGGCCTATCCGAGCATGGTCGGCGAAGACACCGGGCCACCGAGCGCTCGGTCCACGCGAAGGGGGCATCGATGCGCTATCTCGCGGCCGCGCTCCTGCGCCAACCAGGATCCGCCCATGCCGACCACGCGGCCGGCCCTAGGTCCGAGCCCGGGCTCGTCCCGCTCACCCGTCGTTGGCCGCGCCTGCGCGATCAGGGCGTCGAGTGGACCGGGACCGAGCGGGCGACACCTGTGCCGACCAGATCGGTCAGGACGTCGCCAGGCTGACGGCCTCCAGGCTCCGATCGACCTCGGCGAGGAAGTCGAGCACGACCTGCTCGAACTCGCGCGGGCGCTCGAGGTCGACCATGTGGGCCACGCCTGGGAAGAGGTGTGAGCGTGCCCCGGGGATCGCGCTCGCCATGAGCTTGCTGCCGGCCGGCACACCCGGTTCGTCCAGATCGCCCCACATCACGAGCGTCGGCGCGGCCACCTCCGCGAGCCGGTCCACGGCACGCGGTTCGAGCGGTTGCGGCCTGCCATTGCCGCCCTCGGCTCGGTAGTTCTCGAGGTTCCACCGGGTCATCCGAAGGCGGACGTCCGGATCGACACGGTCGCTCGGCTGGCCGGGTCCGTCGACCCAGACCTGCGTCTCCGCTTCCACGAGAGGCACCCAGTCCTTGGCGTCCTCCAGGCGCTCGAGCTCAGCCCAGCGCGCGTCCATCTCCGGGGCCTCGTGCTCGAAGCCACCGGGTGACGACGCGACGACGATCAAGGCGCTCACGCGCTCGGGATGCTCCAGCGTGAAGTCGAGGGCGATCGAGCCGCCGCGAGAGATGCCGAGAAGATGTGTCCGCTCGACGCCGAGGTGGTCGAGCAACGCCAGGAGGTCGCCGCGGTTGGAGAACTCGACATCGTCCGAGCGCGTTCGACCGAAACCACGCGTGTCGTAGCGGATCACCCGGTAGCGTCTGGTGAACGCCGGGATGTGCTCGTCCCACATGCGCAGGTGGGCGATACCGGCGTGGATGAGGGTGAGGGCGGGCCCATCGCCCACGACTTCGTAGTTGATGGTCCCACCCGGGACCTCGAGCGTCCTGCTATCGGTCATCGGTCTTCCTCCTGCAGCCGCAGCGCCTGCTCGAGCGACCGTGCGGCCGTGCGCTGGTTCTCGGCGATCACCGCGTCCGACTCTGTGGCGACGAGTCCCGCCTGGTCGATGTACTGCTCCGGCGGTGGGGCCTGGTGGAACGATTCGGCATCAGTGGCCCATCGTGCCCGCCAGCGTGGCGGCGTGGTGTCAGGGATAGCGAGGTGGGCCTGGGCGAACCAGACCATGGCCCACGACCGAGGCACGACGCGGTAGGCGTCGTATCCGCCGCCACCGGTCGCCAGCCAGCGGCCCTCGCAGTGCTTGTGCGCGATCGTGTCGAGCAGGGCGACCGCTCGTGCGTACGCGACCGTGGTCACCAGCAGATGAGCGAGCGGGTCCAACGCGTGGCTGTCGCAGCCGTGCTGCGTGACCAGGAACGTGGGACGGAAGGCTGTCGCGAGGGCGGGCACGACAGTCTCGACGGCCGGGATCCAGCTCGCATCCCCTGAGAAAGGCTCGAGTGGCACGTTGACCGCCGTGCCCCGCGCCGAGGGACCGCCCGTCTCCTCGACGAAGCCCGTACCCGGGAATAGCGACAGCCCGGTCTCGTGTATGGAGAAGGTCAGTACGTCAGGGTCGTTCCAGAACAACGCCTGGACGCCATCGCCATGATGCACGTCGAGGTCGACGTAGAGGACGCGATGGCCAGCGTCTCGAGCGCGGGCTACCCCCAGCGCCGCGTCGTCGTAGATGCAGAAGCCACTCGCGCGCGCCGCCATCGCGTGGTGGAGGCCGCCGCCCGGGTGGAAGGAGTGGGCGGCATCGCCGGCATGGATCGCGTCGACCGCCCGAAGCGACCCGCCGGCGACAGCCGCCGACGCGTCATGCATGTCCG
>JACCXQ010000277.1 GCA_013696945.1 Chloroflexota bacterium
GACGATGTCAATGACGCTGGCGCCCGGCGGTGGCTCGGGCGGGGGCAGCGAAACCAGCCCCGGCCCGAACCGTGCGAGCCCCACCACAGCAGTCGTGACCAGGGCGACGCGAAGTACGCGATCCGCCCCACTGGAGCGTCCGAGGAGAACCGCGAGCGCCACGACGATGAGGCCCACCAGGAACAGATGTGGGGCAAGGATCTGGGTGAGGGCGAGGGGGCCCTCACCCTGCGGGGCAAGCACATGGACGACCGAAAGCGCGACGAGAGCCGTCAGATAGACGGTCGCGGCCACGGGGGCCGCTCGATTCAAATGCAGCCGATCGGGCCGGTCGCACGGGGCCATCGCTCGACTCGGTCGGGGCGGACGACGTAAAGCGCGTCACCGTCCGCGGCGACCCACAGGACGTCCTCTCCCTGGCGGTATCCCGTCCGCTCGGCATCGTCAGGCAACGTTGCATCCCCGTCGTACGTACCCACCACCGCGTCCTCGAAGATCCCCCGAGGGTCGCGAACGTACTGATCGCCCTCGAAGGGGTACCGGATCAGCGTCGCAGTCTCCATATCGCAATGCGACGGACCCCGACTCGCGATGAGGATCCGGCCAGCGTCGTTGACCCAGATCGTCCGGCCCTCGCCCATCTCCGCGGCAGGCCCGAACTCCTCCGATTCGCACGCCCAGATCTCGACGACCGCCCAGCGGTCCTGCGCGTCGGGCTCGTCGAACGCAGCGATGATCGCGACCTTGACCTTTCCCGCGGCGCGATAGACGAAGAGCACCTCGCCCGAGGTGGCGGTCGCACGTTCGTAGCCCTTGAGCGGGATCGTCCAACCCTCCTTGAGGGTCGCCTCCAGCGCTTCGCCCGGCGTATCCCCGATGCCATCGAGGCCCCGCTCGTCATGGCCGGTGCCAACGGTGGACGGGCGGCCTGTGCATTCCAGGAACGATCTGCCACGGGCAAGGCCGGGATCGCTAGGAGCCAGCGTAGGGGTTGGTGCCGGGGTCGCTGTCGTCGCCGGGCTCGGCGAAGGGTCGGCGGTCGGGTCCGGGAGCAGGCTGGACGCTTCGGTCGGGAGTACCTGGGAAGGCAGAGGCGGATCCGTCGGTCGGACGCCGCTCGGCATGCATGCCGCGGCGATGACGCCCCCGACCAAGACCACCACGAGAACTCTCGATGCTGTCAGTGACATTGGGACCTCTCGGGACAGTTCGTCGGCCGGGTCGGACGGAGCGTATCCTGCCTTGCATGGCAGAGCGTGCGAAGCGCGACGATCCGCCGGTGCCCGAGCCGGGCATAAGGCTGAGCGGAGAGTCGCTGGGCATCGACGTCGGCGGCACGGGCGTCAAGGCCGCGCTCGTGGACCTGGCCACCGGCGAGCTGTCCTCGGAACGCATCCGTGAGAAGACGCCGCACCCCGCGACACCGGACGCGGTCGCGGCCACGATCGCGACGGTCGTGGGGCGCGTGCTCGAGGGCCGCGACGTCACGGCAACGCTTCCAGCCGGCTGCGGACTGCCCGGCGTCATCAAGGATGGGCGGCTGATGACCGCCGCTAACATCGACTCGGGCTGGCTCGAGGTCTCGGCCGAGGAGGTCATCGGCGCCGCCATCGGGCGACCGGTGCTCGCCATCAACGACGCCGACGCAGCGGGCATCGCCGAGATGACCTACGGGGCGGGCGCAGGGCACCTCGGGACCGTGCTGCTGCTGACGATCGGGACGGGGATCGGGACCGCACTGTTCATCGACGGCCGCCTCGTCCCGAACATGGAGCTCGGCCACGTCGAGATGCGGGGAAAGGATGCCGAGACGCTCGTGAGCGGCGCGTCCCGAGAGCGTCGCGGCCTGGGGTGGAAACGCTGGGCCCGGGAGTTCGACGAGTACCTCGATCGCATGGAGCGCTACTTCTGGCCCGACCTGATCATCCTGGGAGGCGGCGTGAGCAAGGACCTGGCCCGGTACGAGAAGTGGCTCACGACGCGCGCGCCCATCCGCCCCGCGGTCCACCTCAACGCATCGGGCATCATCGGTGCGGCGTTTGCGGCGGCGGCAGCCGTTGCGACGCCTGGAGGGCCGTCTGTCGACACCGCTGTCGCGACGAAGCCGGGTCGAGGGCGTTCCACGGCGACGAAGCGGGCGGCGCCAAGGCCGCGGGCCACGCCAAGGGCACGGACCACCGCGGCACGGGCAACGCCCGAGGTCGCGGCACCGGCGGCCACAGGCCGCGCCAAGCGCGCCAAACCGAAACCTGTCCCGCCGCAGGCCTGAGGACGCCACGGGCCCGCGTGCAGCTACACCTGCTCGACGCGACATACGAGCTATTCAGGTCGCATTTCGGGCGACCGCCGCATGCCGATCCCGCGGGTCAGCCGGTCGGCGCCACGGTCGGCCTCATCGAGAGCACGCTGTCCCTCTTCCGCCAGGACGGCGTGACGCACATCGGCTGCGCCTCGGATCATGTCATCCGCTCATGGCGGAACGAGCGCTACCCGGGCTACAAGACGGACGCCGGCATGCCGCCTGAGCTCCTCGCGCAGTTCCCGCTCGCCGAGGAAGCGCTCCGCGCCATCGGTGTGGTCGTTTGGCCGATGGTCGAGTTCGAGGCTGACGATGCCCTGGGCGCGGCCGCGAACCGCTGGGCCGATGATCCGCGGGTCGAGCGGGTCGTGGTCCTCTCACCTGACAAGGACATGACGCAGCTCGTGCGGCCGGATGGACGCGTCGTCTGCTACGACCGCCGCAAACGGCTATTCCTGGATGCGGCCGCCGTCGAGGAGAAGTTCGGAGTGACGCCCGAGAGCATCCCCGACTACCTCGCGCTGGTCGGTGACAGCTCCGACGGCTACCCGGGGCTGCCCGGATGGGGCGCCCGATCAGCCGCCGCGGTGCTCTCGCGTTACCCGCACCTGGAGGAGATCCCGGCTTCGATCCGGGGCTGGGACCTCAGCGTCCGGGGTGGGGCCGCGCTTGCCCAGGTGCTCCGGGAGCGTTGGGACGAGGCGCTCCTCTACCGAGAGCTGGCCACGCTGCGAATGGATGCGCCCATCCCGCAGCAGCAGCCGGACGAGCTGGAGTGGGGCGGTGTGCCGCGTGAGCCGTTCACCACGATGGTCGAGCGGCTCGGCGCCGATCAGCTGATGGATCGCGTGCCGCGCTGGGCCGCCTAGGTGTTCTTCCCACTCAGGTTGTTGACGGGCAGCGGCTGATCGGCGGCTGCCCTGACAGTGACCAGTGTGGTCGCCGCCGGTCGTAGAAGTCCAGCCACAGCGGCAGCTCGGCGATCCG
>JACCXQ010000281.1 GCA_013696945.1 Chloroflexota bacterium
CCCACGTTGTGGTAGGTCCGGATGACACCGCTCCGACCACTGCCGCCGATCTTGCGCCTCAGTCGCGAGATGCAGATCCTGAGGATCTGGAGGTCGTCCTCGTAGCCCGGCCCCCAGCACTGGCGGAGGATGTCGGTGGCGATCACCACGCGGCCGACGTTGTGTGCCAGGAACGCGAGCACGCGCCACTCGGAGCGCGCGAGCGGCACGACGGTCCCCGACACGCGGCACATCCGCCGCTCCAGGTCCATCTCGAGCGAGCCCACCGACAGCGTGGTCGGGCCCGGGCGCGACCGGCCGCGACGGAGCACCGCGCGGATACGTGCTGTGAGCTCATTCGAGTCGAACGGGGTCAGCAGGAAGTCGTCCGCACCGCCTTCGAGCGCCGCCACCCGGTCCCCGACATCTCTCGTCGCCGAAAGCACGATGATCGGGGCGCGACACACGTCCCGGAGCCGCTGGAGCGCACCGTTGCCGCGTTCCGACCCTCCGGGACCTTGGTCGAACAGGATCAGCGCGGGGGCGATCGAGTCTCCCGCGGCGACCGCGTCATCGACCGAGTCGGCCACTCGCAAGGTGAAGCCTTCCTCGTCGAGATGCCGCCGAAGTTCGGACGGCCCGACCGACGCATCGGCGCGCGATGCCCGGACGAGGAGGACGGTCGGCGGTGCCCACGGCTTCTCGTTCTCGATCGGATCCGGGCCCGAAGCGTGCGGTCCCCCCATGAGTCTGGCCATCCCCCACGGCCTCCTTTTCCCCTCGCACGATCCCGGCAGGCGTCCACTTACCGTAGAGCTCGGACCCGCACGATAGGCTCGGATCGCTTGCTGGCCCGCGCGGGCGGCGAGTGCTGGACGTTACGTCGCCGTGAAGAAGGGTCGGGATCGGTGCGGTCGACTCCCGTCAGCGCCCGAGCCGAGCGACCCGACCTGCGGTGCTGAGGATGCGACGGGCGACGGTGGGTGACACCCGCGAGACCGCTTCGATCGTCGCCGCCAGCTCCTCCTCCGGGAGCGCCCCGAATAGCCGCAGCAGCCGGTCAAGGCTGTCATCGGAGAGTCTCGCCAGTACCGAGAAGCCCCTCGCGATCTCTTCGCTCTCGGCTCTCGCGACGAGGCGTACGGCACGGTCGAAGAGTCGGACGAATCCCAGGAGCTCGGTCAGCCAGTCGCGCAGACGCAAGAGGTCCGCGTCCTGGGGCGCCGTGGTCACTGCATCATCGGCCCGCGCCAGGCACGCTTCGAGGAGAGGTACGAGCGGGTCGGCCTCGCGCTGCTTGCGCTGCTCGGCGATGCGCTGGAACCAGCGCCAGTGGTCACGCACCACGACGTACGCCGTGGGGCTGGGTCCGCGGCGCCCCGACCGATCGGACTGGGCGACGCGCTCCGCGAGCCCCCACGTCTCGGTCTCGGCCAGCGCCAGGCTGGCAGCCCGATGGCTGAGCCCCAGCGCCTCCCGCACCTCGCGCTCGGTGAGGATGCCGCCATGCGCGAGGAGATAGCCGTGGACACGCGCAACGGACGGCTGGACGCCCCACGCTGCGCCCATCTCGCCCCACGCATCGGCGAAGGCGAGGCGGATGGGCTCGACCGTGGCCGAGGGCTCAGGTCCCGATCGCGGAGCGCTCACCGCCATCGGGCGACGATAGCAGGCGGCCGAGGGTCGCTCACGGCATCGTGGCGCCGAGGACGCGCAGCGCATTGCCGCCCAGGAACGCGGCCACGGTCGGTCGGTCGAGGCCACCGGCCAGCAGCCGCTGCGTGACGTGCGGCAGGCCGGCGGCATCGCAGACCATGCGGAGCGCTCCATCCATGTCCGACCCCAGCGCGAGGCGCTCGGGTCCCGCCAGGTCGAGTCCCAGGTCGACCGCGCGGGCGACGGCGTCGAGATCCTCACCGCCGAGGAGCCGAGTGCTCAGCGTCAGCCCGATGACGCCACCGGCATCTGCAACGGCGCGCGCGTCCGCGTCCGTGAGGTTCCGGTTCCCGCGAGTGAAGTGGCGACCCGGGATGCGGCTGCGTTGGCCGCTCAGCCGGACGAAGCCCGTGTGGCTGAGGACGAAGGGCCGCTGGAGAAGTGGCAGGGTGTCGGCGATCCCGGCGGGGGACATGTGTGCGAGGTCGACCGCGACGCCGACCCGTTCCGCCTCGGCGATGACCTCGCGGCCGAGCCCGGTCAGCCCGTGCTTGCGCCGGCCCGTGTTGGAGCCGACCAACGCGTTGTCCATGACGTGGGCGAGCGCGAGCATCCGCACGCCGCGATCGCGGAGCCGCTCTACGTTGGCAGGTTCGCCGTCGAGCACGTGCCCGCCCTGGACGCCCACGAAGATGCCGACCCCGGAGCGGGGCCTGCTGAGCGTGGATAGATCCGCGCGGCTGGTGACCCGGCGCAGACGCCCGGCGGACGCCTCCACCCAGGCTTCGATCCGATCGAGGAACGCCCCGCAGATGGCCATGTCCGCGGCGCGCTCCGATCGCGAGAGCCCGAGCGACCAGAAATGTGGTGTCGAGAGCGTGCCGTGCAGGTCGGGGTGGCGTGTCGCGATGGTAAGGCCCACCAGGTCGACGCCACCGGCCTCGAGGCGGGGCAGGTCGACATGGCCGTGTCGCTTGCGCCGGATGAGATCGGCCCGGAAGAGGGGGGTCCCAACGACGAGGTCGACGACGGGCGTCTCCGCGTGGAACGTCGCGACCTCGGGATCGACGGCCGCGGGCGAGGTGAGCGCCGTCGTGTGGAGGAGCCGATCGACCGACCGGCTGATCACACTGCGCACGGCACCCGCCGCGGCGTCAACCCTCCAGGACCTGGGTCACCGCCCCGAGAACTGCCTCGTGCAGCGCGCCGCCGGATGTGGCG
>JACCXQ010000290.1 GCA_013696945.1 Chloroflexota bacterium
CGAGTGGAAAGCAACGACTCGCGGAGGAATGCTGCGAGTGCTGTTCGGCCCTCTCGCCGCGGCGCGGGCACTAGACCGCCGACCGACGGCCGACGGGCGACCGACGGGCGACCGAGGCCGTCGCCCAGGGCGTCACGCTGGGTCCCGAAAGTCCACGAAGTCGCCTCTGGCGAACGCCACCGATTCCCTCATTGGCAGCTGGCTCGGTGGTTGCCACTTGACACCAGAACTGACACCTTCCACAGCGGTACACCGATGTCCACGGATGTCAGAGGGTTCCAGCATCGAGCGTGGATGTACTGCGGCACACGTCCATGGACTGCCACTGGTCCATTTCGTAAACAGCAGGTCCTCGGTTCGAATCCGAGTGTCGGCTCCAGCCTACCAAGCACGATTCGGCCCCGCTCACCAGGGGATCGGGCGACGATCGGGGCTGGGTAGTGCGCCCGGGCCCAAGTCGGTCGGGAGCGGCACCGCGGCCGGGCCGGCAGCGGTGAAGCGGAGCGGGTTATCGAGTCGCAGGCTGGTGCGCCCCAGGGCGACCGTGTAGGTCGAGGGGGACGGGTCGACGGTCACTACCCAGTCGCTCGACGCGCCGGCGATCACCATTCCGAGCCGGTGGCCGGCCGGCACCCGCACGTCGTTGGCGGTCAGCCGCACGGTGATCCGGTGGATGCCGTCGCCGCGCAGCCTCGCCCACCCGCGGGCGATCACCTGCAGCGGCGTGCGCTCCAGCCGGCGTGCCACGTCGAAGTAACAGGCATCGTCGTATCTGGTCCGCTCCCCGTAGCACGACTGGCTCGCAAGGGTCCTGGCCCCATCCTTGGTGGCCAGAACGCGCAGCGAGCGGCCGTAGTCGACGAGGACGATCGCGACCTGCCCTTTCGGCACCTTGCTGCGCACACGGAGTCGTACGCTCGGCGTCCCGTCGACCCGCGTGGCACGTGCCAGCGGATCTGTCAGGAACAGCAGCCGGTTCCTGTCTCTCCCCCTGGTGATCGCCTCTGCCTCGCTTTGTGAGGCGTCGTTGACGAACGACAACGACCCGCGCCGCGCATCGCCCGCCACGAGCCGTCCATCGGCACGTGGGCGCAGGATCGTGCGCACGGGACGGACCGGCCAGGTGTTCGAAGTGCGCCAGAGGTCGGGAGCGATCTCCACCCGCACCCGGGGTTCGCCCAAGATGCCGTTGCGGATCCCCATCAGCTCGCGGTCGAACCAGCGATGCAGCGTGCGCACCCATCGGGCGCGGTCGTAGTCGAACGGTTCGACATGACCGAGCCGGCTGAGCCACATCTTGCGCTGCACACCCGCTCGACCCAGCGCCGACCACCAGCGTGAGAAGTTCGGGGTCGTCACGTTCGTGTCCTGGAGGCCATGCGAGATGAAGACGCTCGCCCGGAGCCGGTCGACCTGGGGCCCTGGTGGGCGGCGGTAGTCGCGGGCCGACCAGAAGCTCGTGTACGCGCCGCTCTCGTCGCCATCGTTGACCGACATCCGCCTGTTGACCCGGTCGCAGTCGGGGTCTTCCTCGGTGCGCTCACCGGACACGGCCGTGGCGAGCGACGTCGCATGGTCGTACGCGCGCGGCAGGCCCCCGAAGCGCATGTACTCGTACCACGAGCTGATGGCCGATATCGGCACGACCGTCTCGAGGCCCTCGACGCCGGTGGCGGCCACGCCGTTGGCCAGCGCGCCGTCGTACGACTTGCCGATCATGCCGACCTTGCCGTTGGTCCAGTCGGCCTCCACGGGCCGGTCCCGGGCGTCCACGGCGTCAGCCCGACCGTTCAGCCAGTCGACGACAGCCTTCACCGAACCGATATCGGAAGCCGCACCGATGTCAGCACAGCCGTCGGAATGGTTCGTTCCGGCCATATCGACGAGGACGACGGCATACCCGCGCGGCACGAAGAAGTTGTCGTAGAACAGCGGGAACGTCACCGGTGAGCCGTCGGCGGCATAGGCCTTGAGCTCACTCTCGTTGCCGCGTCCGCAGCATGCGAAATAGGGGCTCGCGACCAGGATCACCGGCACCCTGGTGCGGCCGTCCAGCTCGCGAGGGCGGATGATGTCGACCGCCACCGAGTCACGCCGTCCATCGCCGTCACCGTCCGGCGCGGAGACGACCACGTGCTCACGGATCGCGTCGCGGTAGGAGTAGACCGCGGCGCTGACACCGTCCTCGAGGACATACGGTCGGGGCTTCTCCCATCGTGGTCCGACCAGGGCGTCTGCCGCTGCCACGGGGATCCCGCCGACCACGATCGCGATAGCTATGGCGGTGGCGACGGCTGCGACCCGCGGCGTGCCCGATCTCACGTGCCCAGTCTGCCGCAGGTTGCCGCCCGAGGCGTCGAGCGTCGGACAAGCCATCTGCCAGTGCCGTGGCGTTGCTCCCCTCTGCTCCGGGCTGAGCGGGAGGCACGCATCCACCAACCGCAGCGTCGCCCACACGTGATGCTTGAAAGCAGCAAGGTATGGACCCGCGGGCACACAGGTAGCCTTCTAGCGGGGCAGCTCGGCACTAGAGGGTGAGCGTCAACGTTGGAGAGGCATCTAGACGTCGAGGCGCTGCTGGCCGAGGAGGCGAGAGAGCTTCTCGTCGCACGAAAGCGCGGGGCAGTCGTCCATCGAACGGGCGACTTTCACACAGCGGGAGCGGAGTTCGAGGCAGGGTTCCGAGCATGGCTGACGAGGCGGCTGCCCATCGCGTACAAGGTCAGCCACGGCCACCTAGTGGATACGAACCGTGTCAGCTCGCCGCAGCTCGACGTCATCGTTGCCGATGGGCTCTCATCGCTCACCGCTCTTCACGGCGGCCGACGGAACCGAGTACCTGCCTATCGACTCTGCATTCGCCGTGGGCGAGCTGAAGTCGCGGTACCGCTCCAGTGATCGCCCGATCGAGAGCTTCTCCCGTGCGCTTGCGCGCGTCCGGACGCTAGAGCGTGAACCCATCCCACCAACGAACGCGCCCGGGTGCGATCGGCTTCACGGGACCGGACATTCGCCCGCCGACTGGCCTACCGCTTCAGAATCCCCTCCTCGCGTTCATGGTCTTCGCGGAGACAGGGGACTTCGATGAACGCGAGGCCGCTAGGCTACGTGACAACCTCCCGATCTCGCAGCTGCCCGGCTTCGGCGCGTTCCTCGAGGAGGGGATCGTCGCACCGATGTACTCGACACCGAGCGGGGCATCTGAAGTCGACATCTATCCCGACCTGCAACGACGATCAAATCTGTTCCTCGGCCTCGCGCGCCCGCGGTCGACGCCTGACCCTCTGGGCGCAACGCTAGGGTTCCTACTTCAGACGCTTTGCTCTCACCTCTCGATCTCTGCCGTCCGGACCGTTACCCCAGGCCCGTACATCGGCGGCCCGGAGAGGTGGGCGGTCACTACGCCTGCTCAGCGGGGCTAGACGGGACCCGCCGCACGGTCAGGGTGGAAGCAACGGCGGGAAGCAGCGCCGCCGGACGAGCCCGGTTTAGCTCCAGTTGCGGTGGGCCGAAGGAACGGGTCTCGGTTCGGATCCGAGTGTCGGCTCCAGACCCTCGAGAACGACGATCTAGCTCGGGCGGCGGCGCACGACGATCGGCACGGTCGCGACCATGCACGCGAGGCCGATCCCGGAGGTAAGCGCTGTCTCGGCGGCCTCGAAGACCGGGTAGGACTCGATCGGGGCGGCGAATTCCACGCGCACCAGGTTCTCGTTGATCCAGCGCTCGTATTCCTCGTACGTGCAGCCGACGCAGCGCGGGTCGATGTCTTCGCCGTAGACCTCCTCCTCGCTGAGGAAGCCGCCGTCGGAGTCTCGAAAGCCGAAGCGCAGGCTGCGGAGCGTGGGGAGGCCACCGAGCTCTGGGCTCCCCTCGACCCACACCGCGACCCGATCGACGATCACGTTCTGGAGCGCCGGTGCTCCGACGAAGAGCAGCGCGAAGCAGAGGATGGCGGCGCCGGCGAGCGCCGGGAGCGTCCGGCCAGCGACCGCCCCGGCCAGCAAGCCGATGCCGAGCGCCATGATCCCGCGGCCGACGAGCGTCGGGCCCTCCGAGCCGAGCTCCGTGAGATTCGGGATGCGGCCCGGCCCGAGGTAGTTCCACGGGTGCGCCGCTCGGGCCATCTCCGCCACCAGCCATGCCACGACGACGAGGCCGACCAACGCGAGCGCGAGCATGGGCAGGAGTCGAGCCAGGAGCCAGCGGACGCGGCTGCCGGTGAGCGACCAGGCGAGCGTCGCGGTCCGCAACTCCAGCTCGCGCCCCACGATGGGGATCCCGAGCAGCAGACCCACCACGAACGGGATGGCCACCGCGATGGGGCTGGTCACGAAGGAGGCCTCGTAGGCGACCGGCCAGAACGCCTCGACCAGCCGCCGGCATTCCCGCGAGGCGGGCGTCAGGATCCCTTGATCGTCGAACCGCCAGTTCTGCGCCCAGCACTCATCCGGCGGGTTCGCCGCGATCACGTGGCCCTGTACGACGATGGCGCTGATCGCCGTGAGCGCCATCAGCCCGGCGCTGAGGAGCACCTCGAAGCGATGCATCCGGAAGGTGAGCATCGCCGAGCGCAGCATTTCAGGCAGCCCTGAGGCGCTCGGCGCGGCTCGGCCGCGATGCCGCGAGGTAACCCATCACCAGCTCCTCCAGGGTGGGCGCCGGGAGGGCCGGATCGCTCGACCGCACCAGCGCGACCTCTGTGCCATCGGGGCGGACGAAGTCGCCGACGGGTCCCGCTTCGACCGTCGTTCCGGACGCCACGACCCGGTGGTCCCTGAGGGCGACCGCGATCGGTGAGTGGAGCCACACACGGCCGGCGCCCAGCACTCATCCGGCGGGTTCGCCGCGATCACGTGGCCCTGT
>JACCXQ010000291.1 GCA_013696945.1 Chloroflexota bacterium
GAGGCGAGCGGGTCGTCGCTCCGGACGCCGACGAGGAGGACACCTGACCCGGCGGCTCGCGCGACGACATCGACGACCCCGGTCGCCTCGACCCCCCCGGAAGCGACCAGCTCGCGGAGCGCACCCATCGGGACGATCGCCAGGTCGCCCGACTCGAGGGCGTCGAAGGCTGGGACGCGCGCCTTCAACATCCTGACCCACCCGACCTCTATCGCTGGTGGGTCGGCACCCGCGATGGCAGCCGGGAAGGCGGCTCGCCAGACGTCGGGCAGGAGGGGCACCTCAGGCCCCCGCCGGTGCGCTAGCTCCCGGCATCGATGCGCGCTCGGGACGCGCTCCGCTTCGTGCTGCCAGATCGTCGAGGAGCGCGCGGAACTCGCGATCGGCGTCGACGTAGCGGTCGGCCAGCATGGCCAGCTGGACGCCCCCCTCCTGCGTCAGCCGCGCCCAGACGCGCCGCCGCGGGAAGTAGAACGACAGCAGGAGTCCGCTGATGAGTGAGGTGAACGCGATCCAGATGATCGGCGCGCCGGGGTCGTTCTTGACGACCATGCCGGTGAAGGCGCCGGCGCGCACCCAGGTGATGGAGTAGCCCAGCGTGTCCTCCGGATCACTCGTCCCTCCGATGCCCAGAAGACCCTGGAAGAGGAAGCGACTCGAGCCGTCGACCGCAGGCGGGCCGACGCCGAGGACCGCCAGGCGCGCCACGCCCGCCTCGTCGCGCTGGAGGTACATCAGCAGGCCCATACCCGATCCCGGGATGGTCAGGAACCCCTGTGGGAGCCCCAGGAGCTGTCCGTCCAGCAGGACCGGGCCGGTCCACACCAGTCGGCCCCCTGGGTCGCGGATCTCCATGTCTGCGCTCGGCCCGAACGTGTTCTGGTGGAAGACGAACCCATCGACCTCGAGTGGATCGTTGACGCGGATCGTCTTGCGCGCCACCTGCACGCCGTCACGATAGACCGCGAGGTCCGTCAGGAAATCCGCGAACGAGCCGTTCTCGCGGAGGGGCGCCTGGAAGCTGACGTTCTTGACCAGCAGGTTGTGCGGCGTGCCCACGGCCTGGACGGGCGCCGTCTGCCCCTCCCCCACGAAGATGACGGTCTCGAAGCCGATCGCCGCCGTCACCGCGCCGCCGATGAGGAAGAGCACCAGCCCCAGGTGCGTCAAGAGCGTGGCCATCTTGAGGTACTGGTTGCGGTCGCCGTAGAGCCACGTGACCGAGCCGTCCTCCGATGTCGCGCGGCGAAGGCGGTAGCGCCGCTGGCGCAGGGCCCGTCCGATCTCGTCGACCGAGAGATGCGGCTCAGCGAACCGGGCGCGCTCGGGCAGGCGCAGGTCGAAGAAGGCATCTGGCTGCTCGACCGTCACGCGTCGGACGCCCCGCCAGAGCCGAGGAGTCCGGTCCAGCGTGCAGACGACGATGCTCACGACCAGGATCACCATCATCGCGATGAACCACGGGGCACTGAAGACGCGGAAGAAGCCCAGGCGCTCGAAGAGATCCACCATCCCGGGCCCGATGTTCAAGCCCAGCAACATGGTCCCTTCGTACCGCTGGCGGATGTCGGCCATCTCGAAGGCGTAGCCATTCGGATCGTGCAACGCGTACGCCGGTAGCTGGCGGACGAGGGTGCCGATCAGGCCCGCGACGGTGAGCGTGGTGATCTGGAGGACCGCGAACCGAACGCTGGTCAGCGTCCCCCAGATGCCCGCGCCGATGCGCGACAGGGGGTCGAGACGCGTGACCGAGCGACGTGTCCCCAGACTGATGGTTGCGATGGCGAGCCCTTACGACGTGTGCGCGGGGACCGCCGCCCGTGCCGCCGCGAGGCCCGTGCCCAGGTCGGCGATGAGATCCTCCGCGTCCTCGAGTCCCACTGAGACGCGCACGAGGCCGGGTGGGATCCCTGCCTCGATCAGCTCGGCATCGTCGAACTGGCGGTGCGTCGTGGATGGCGGGTGCACGCAGATCGTCTGCACCGCTCCCAGCGAGGCGGTCCGGACGGGGATGGAGAGCCCGTCGAGGAAGGCTGAGGCGGCACGGCGGTCGCCCAGGTCGAAGGCGAGCATGCCACCACCCGCGCGCAACAAGCGCTGCGCGACGAGCGCCTGCGGATGGCTCGGCAAGCCTGGATAGAAGACCCGCTTCACGCCCTCTTGCACCTCGAGGTAACGGGCCAGCGCCAGCGCGGTCTCGCTGTGGCGGTCCATCCGTACATGGAGTGTCTCCATTCCGCGCAACACCAGGAAAGCCGAGAACGGCGCGACGATGGCCCCGATGTCGACCTGGAGAGCCCGGACCTCGGCGATGCGCTCCCGGCTGCCCACCACCGCTCCCGCGACCACGTCCGAGTGGCCACCCAGCCATTTGGTCGCGCTCTCGACGACGAGGTCCGCGCCGAGCTCGATGGGACGGCAGAGATACGGCGAGGCGAACGTGTTGTCGACCACCACGACCGCTCCATGGCGGTGCGCCAGCTCGATGAGCGCCGGGAGGTCGCCGACGACGATGGTCGGGTTCGAGATCGTCTCGAGGTAGAGGACGCGGGCACCCTCTGCGAGTGCCGCACCGACAGCGTCCGTGTCGGTCGGATCCACGAAGACGGTCTCGACGCCGAACCGCGACAGGACACGCGCGAAGAGGGTGCGTGTGCTGCCATAGACAGTGTTCGTGCAGACGATCCGGTCGCCGGCGCCGACGAGCGACGCGACCGCGGCGTGGATGGCGGCCATGCCCGACCCAAGCGCGAAGCCGTCCTCTGCGCCTTCCAGCGATGCGATCGCGGCGGCCATCTGCGCTGCCGTCGGGTTATCGATGCGTGAGTAGGCGTAGCCCGGCTTTCGGTCGCCCAGGATGTCGCCCAGCTCCGCCGCGTCCTCGGAGCTGAACGTGGCCGACTGGTAGATGGGCACGGCGGTCGGGATCTGCTCGACGCGTCCGGGGACGCTGGCCGCATGGATGGCGCGCGTCCCGAAGCCGTGTCTCGAGCGATCGTGCTGATCGGCCATCGCCGAACTCTACA
>JACCXQ010000327.1 GCA_013696945.1 Chloroflexota bacterium
TCGTCGGTCAGCGACGACGAGTGGAGCGTCGACGGGCTGGTGCTCATCGAGTATCTGTTCGACCGCCTCTATCTGACACACGTGATCCCGAGCCTCCCGGCCGCTCTCGAGGATATCGCCGCGGGCCACACGGACGCCATCCGCGAGTATCTCGAGGAGTCGAAGCCGCTACCCGGACTGGCCGGCGATCCGAACGATCTCTCGGACGGGATGCACTACTCCATCCAGTGCCAGGAGGAGATCGCGTTCACCTCACGATCGATGTACGTGACGGCGAGCCGCGGGCTCCCCGAACGACTGGTCGATGCATTCGATCCCGGGCTGGCCTTCGCCGCATGCGACGCTTGGGGCGTAGCGCCCCGCCCCCCGATCGAGAACGAGCCCGTCACCAGCGCGATCCCGACGCTGGTGCTCGCCGGAGGGTTCGACCCCATCACGCCCCCGGAATGGGGCTCCCTGGCCGTAGCGTCGCTGGTGAACGGGCGGACGTACCGGTTCCCGAGAGCTGGGCACGGCGTGCTAGCCGAGGACGAGTGCGCTCGGTCGATCGTGGCGGTATTCCTCGATGCTCCGGACCGCTCCATCGATGCCGGTTGCCTCACGGAGCTCAGGGGGCCCGCCTTCGAGCCCTGACTAGAGAGCGGCGACCAGGGCGTCGAAGATGGCGACGGCGAGCCACACGAGCAGCGCGAGGACGCCGACGATCGCGGCGATGATGGCAGCGACGAACACCCACGACCCGCGCGTGCTGTGGTCCGGCTCCAGCGCGTGCCGCTCGAACAGGCGGACGTTGCGCATGTTCGCCTTGTAGACGAAGTCGAACGCGTCACCGAGGATCGGCACGAAGCCGACGACCGTGTCGACGATGACGTTGATGGCCATCTGGACGAGGACGATGCGCGGCAGCCCGACCTGCATCGACCGCACGATCAGGTATACGCCAGCCGCGGCGCCCGCCAGATCGCCCACGATGGGGACCAGACCGACGAGCGGCCCGATGCCGAATCGATGACGTGTCCCGGGGACCGGGATGGAGCTGTCGAGCAGCCAGGCGAGAGCGGCGAGGTGACGGCGCGTCGCCTCGACACGATCGTCCCCCGGGGAGCGGGTCAGCGGTCCCGCTCTGTAGCGTTCACGAGGACGGACTGCGCGGCCGCGAGTCGGGCGACCGGTACACGGAATGGTGAGCAGCTGACGTAGTCGAGGCCGATCTCCTCGCAGAAGGCGATCGACGCGGGATCGCCGCCGTGCTCGCCGCATATCCCGACTTCGAGTCCCGGTCGCGCTCGGCGGCCCTTCTCGACCGCCATCCTCATCTCCGCGCCGACACCCTCCGTGTCGAGCGACTGGAAGGGGTTGAAGGGCAGGATCTTGTCCTCCACGTACTTGAGGAGGAAGCCGCCTTCCGCGTCGTCGCGGCTGTAGCCGAAGGTCATCTGCGTCAGGTCGTTGGTGCCGAAGCTGAAGAACTCGGCGTGGCGCGCGATGTCGTCAGCGACCCAGCAGGCACGCGGGATCTCGATCATCGTCCCGAACTTGAAGTCGACCGTCTCGCCCGCCGTCTCCAGCACGGCCGCCGCCTCGGCGTCGAGCAGCTCGCGCGTGCGGACCAGCTCGTTCACATGTCCGACCAGCGGGATCATGATCTCCGGCCGCGGGTCCTTGCCCATGCGCTTGACGGCGATCGCGGCGTTCAGGATGGCCCGCGTCTGGAGCTTCACGAAGTCGGGGATCATCAGCCCGAGGCGGATGCCGCGAAGGCCGAGCATCGGGTTCTGCTCGCGAAGGGACTCGACAGCGCGCAGAAGGATGCGCGCCCGCTCGAAGGCCGGATCTTCGGCGGGCGTGCCACGGATCTCGTGCTCGATGACCTCGCGCAGGAGCTCCTCGTGGTTGGGCAGGAACTCGTGGAGCGGCGGGTCGATGAGCCGGATGACGACGGGCAGGCCGTCCATCGCTGCGAGGATGCCCTCGAAGTCACCCTGCTGGAGCCCCTCGAGCTGCCCCAGGGCATCATCGAATCGGCGGATGGCGTCGTCGTCGTCGGCGTCGAGCGACTCTCCCGCCGCCCGGCGGTCCTTGGCGCGCGTCGCCTGGAAGGCCACGAGGATGGCGTCACGGACGATGTCCAGCCGCTCGCCCTCGCGGAACATGTGCTCGGTCCGGCACAGCCCGATGCCCTGGGCACCGTAGGAGCGGGCCAACGCCGCCTCCTCCGGCTTGTCGGCGTTGGTCCAGACCTGGAGCCGGCGGACCGAATCGGCCCAGCCAAGGATGCGCTGGAGGTCGATCTGCTCGTCGAAGCGGACCTCGACCGTGGGAAGTTGGCCGAGATAGACCTCGCCGGTCGTGCCGTCGAGGCTGATCCA
>JACCXQ010000337.1 GCA_013696945.1 Chloroflexota bacterium
TCGGGACCACGCTCGCCTATGTGTCAGACGACCCGGCGCGCAAGAAGATCAGCCAGAAGCAGCTCGAGATGACTGCCAATGTGATGGCCCACTCGATGGTCTACTGGGTGCAGGACCTCTTCCACGCCGGCCTGCTGGGACGCGACAGCCGGCTCTTCGCGATGACGAGCGAGGGGGCGGTCCACGCGGTGCCGACCTACGGCCCGGTGAGCGCCGCGAAGGCGGCCCTCGAATCTCACTGCCGCCAGCTCGCCCTGGAGCTGATGCCGCACGGCATCACGGTCAACGCGATCCGCGCGGGTGTCACCGACACTCCCGCGCTGCGCCGCATCCCCGGACACGTGCACCTCATCGCGGCGGCCACGGCGAAGAACCCCGGCGGACGGATCACGCGGACGCAGGACGTCGCTGACGCGCTCGTGGCCCTGGCGTCGCCGCGCCTGGGGTGGATGACCGGCAACACCATCGGCGTCGACGGCGGCGAGCTCATCGGCACCCGCGTGGAGGGCGTCTAGCTCGCCACAGCCTCCAGCGAGGGCCGGTGGTTGCCTGGCGGGGTGACACTGTCCCTTGGTCACCCATCAAGGGAGGCGAGACGCGGCGCGCGACCACGTGCCGCTCCGATGGAGGAGTGTCGATGTCCCGGTATCCATCGAACCACGCTCGAAAAAGGCTCGTGACGGCCGCGGTGGCCGCCACGCTGTCGGTCGCTGCCTGCACGCCGCTCGGTTCTGGCGGGAGCCCGGCCGCGACGGCAGGAGGCAGTCCGGCTGGCGGCACGTCCCAGCTGACCATCGCGACCGGTGGCACCGGCGGGGTCTACTACCCGCTAGGCGGCGGGATCGCCGAAGTCATCCGCGACAGCGTTCCCGGCTACGACGCGACCGTCCAGGAGACGAACGCATCGGTCGACAACATGCAGCTGATCGGGGGCGGCGGGGCCGACATCGCGTTCACGCTGGCCGACACGGCGGGCGACGCGGTCGCCGGGGCCGGCGACTTCGAGGGTGCGCCGGTCAGCGCCTGTGCGCTGGGCCGGGTGTACAACAACTCGACTCAGGTCGTGACCAGCAGCGACAGCGGGATCGCCAGCATCGAGGACCTGCGTGACAAGGTCGTCTCGCTGGGCTCGCCCGGCTCCGGCACGGAGATCATCGCCCTGCGCATCCTGGAGGCGGCGGGCATCCACCCGGACACCGACATCGACCGCCAGCAACTGAGCATCGACGACACGGTCGCAGCGCTGCGTGACGGGACCATCGATGCCGGGTTCTGGTCGGGCGGGCTTCCCACTGGTGCCCTGACCGACTATGCGACGACCGGGGACCTGGTGCTCCTGCCGACCGGCGAGTACGCCGAGGCGATGGCCGCGGCACATGGGGAGTTCTACGTCGCCGACACCATCCCGGGCGGCACATACCAGGGCCAGGACGAGGACGTCTCGACGGTGTCCGTGCCGAATCTCATCGTCGTGAACACGAATATGGCCGAAGATCTCCAGCGAAGCATCACCGAGGCCATCTTCGAGAACAAGGACCGTCTCGTGGCCGTCCATGCGGCCGCTGCGGCGCTCGATCCCGAGACTGCCGGGGACATCGCGTTCATGGACGTCTGCCCGGGCGCCCGGGCCTACTTCGACGCCCCGTAGCATGGAGCGAGGATGGCGGGGTCCACTGGTGGGTCTCGCCATCATCTTCGCTGTGGCGGTGACGGTGGCCGCCGTGGGAACCCGTGAGTCACGGTCGGCTGCGTCATGGCTCACTGTGACGGGCCCGGACCGCGCGATCGTCGTGCGATGGCCTGTCGACGAGGGCGCGACCTTCGTCCTCCGCTACCGCAACTCACTGTATGGCTCCCTGGCCGAGGAGCACTTCGTGGTGCAGAGCGGTGAGATGGTGCTCGTTAGCCTGGCGGCGGACGAGGTGGCGGTCCTCGATGAGTACTACCGCACCAACGCGCCGGCACGACGTGGCCCGGAAAGCGGCGAGCGAACGTGGTCGGCGGGACCGGCGCAGGCAGTGAGGCTGCCCGAGCTGCACGTCGCTGCCACCGACCTCGGCCGGCGCACGCTGTTGATCCCAGGGCGACCGGCCGTCGAGCTGTGGCGGTTCGTCGATGACCGCCGTCCGACCGTGACTCTGCGGGTCGAGAGCGTTGGCGATGACGTCGCCTCCTGACCCGGACGAGCGTCCGGGACCCACCACGGTCGACCAGCAGGCGCTCCTGGACGAATACGAGAGCGAGAAGCCGGCGCGCCGGCTGTCCGGCGTCACGTTGCGCCTGGTCCAGGCCATCGGCATCGCACTCACGGGCGTCGCGTTGTACTGGGTCCTGAGGCCCCTCGCGCCACAGGTCTACCTGCCCGTCTTCCTCGGCGGCGCCCTGGCGTTGACGTTCCTGGTCTACCGCGGGTGGGGCCGCACCGGGCAGGCGCGCGACGAGGGACGACCGGACCGGCCGCATCCGCTCGACTGGGTGCTGGCCGGTCTGAGCGTGGTCTCGCTGGGCTACATCGCCATCGACTGGCAGCACTTCTTCCGGCGCGCCATCGTCCCGACGGAGCTCGACCTGATCATGGGCACGCTGGTCATCCTGCTTGTCCTGGAGGCGACGCGACGGACCGTGGGGTGGATCGTGCCCGCCGTCGTGGTCGGATTTCTGGCGTATGCGTACCTCGGCCCCCTCTTCCCGACACCCTTCAACACGGCCAGCTATGCGTGGCCGCGCCTCGTCGGGCATAACGTGATGAGCTCGGCAGGCATCTTCGGGTCACCGCTCGAGGTGGCAGCGACCTACATCGTCCTGTTCACGATCTATGGCGCCGTGCTCGAGTACTCGGGCGCGAGCCGATTCTTCCTGGACCTCTCGTTCGCTGCCTTCGGGCGGTCCCGGGCCGGGCCGGGCCGCACGGTGACGCTGGCCGGCTTCCTGCTTGGCACGGTCTCCGGTTCAGGGGTCGCCACTACCGTCGCACTCGGCGGCGTTTCCTGGCCGCTGCTGAGGCGTTCGGGCTATCCAAGGGCGGAGGGCGGGGCGGTGCTGGCCGCCGCAGGGATCGGCGCCATCCTCTCGCCCCCGACCCTTGGCGCTGCGGCGTTCCTCATCGCCGAGTACCTCGACGTCTCGTACCTCGAGGTCCTCGTATGGGCGACCGTCCCCACGCTGCTCTACTACCTGGGCATCGTGCTGGCGATCGAGATGGATGCACGCCGATATCGCACGCGCGCCGTGGATATCGAGACACCGCCGGCCTGGGCGCTGCTGAAGCGCTACGGCTATCACTTCAGCTCGCTCGTCGCCATCGTCGTGTTCCTGGCGATGGGCATGACGGCCTTCCGGGCGGTGGTGCTGGCGACCGCGCTCCAGTTCCTGCTCGCTTTCCTCGACCGACGCATGTGGTGGACGCCGAGGCGCATCTGGGAGGCCCTGGCATCCGGCGCCGTGAGCGTCCTTCCCGTGGCGTCCGTGATGGCTGCCGCCGGGATCATCGTCGGCGTCCTGACGCTCACCGGCCTGGGACTCAAGCTGGCCA
Source organism: Chloroflexota bacterium (assembly GCA_013696945.1). Taxonomy (GTDB): domain Bacteria; phylum Chloroflexota; class Limnocylindria; order Limnocylindrales; family CSP1-4; genus Palsa-1032. Next base: position 3,533 of record JACCXQ010000337.1, read on the forward strand.
GCATCATCGTCGATCTAGCCGGTGGCGACCTGCTCTTCACGGCCGTCTACTCAGCGCTCGCGATCATGCTCCTGGGCCTGGCCGTGCCGGTGACCGCCAGCTTCATCATCTCGTGGATCATCATCGGTCCCGCGCTCACCCAGCTCGGTGTTCCCCCCTTCGCGGCGGCGATGTTCATCTTCTACTACGCCGTCCTCTCGGAGGTCTCTCCACCCACAGCGCTCTCGCCGTTCGCTGCGGCAGCCATCACCGGGGCGAAGCCTGTCCGCACCATGTGGCTGACGTGGAAGTACACGCTGCCCGCGTTCCTCGTGCCGTTCGTCTTCGTGCTGGCCCCGGAAGGCATCGGGCTACTCCTGGAGGGCAGCCCTCAGACCATCCTCACTGCCACGCTGGCCGGTATCGGAGCGGTGGTCTGCCTTGCGATCTCGACCGGAGGCTGGCTATGGGGCCCGGTGGGCTGGTCCGAGCGTGTGCTCTTCGCCATCGGCGCGCTGACCCTCGTGGTCATGACGCCGCTGGGCATCGGGGTCGGCCTGGCCGCCATCATCGTTGGCGTGGGTGCCCACCTCATGCGCCGTCAGCAAGCCCACGGGATCACCGCGACCTGATCCCCGCACCAGCTCGAGCGCCCGGCGCGCCTGCGCGACGTGGAAGCGGTCGTGACCCCCGATCAGCCGGAACGAGAGGTCGTAGCTCTCCGGACCTCGTTCCCGGTGCAGGCCGAACCGCGCTCGTTCGGCGACCGGTGTGCGCTCCCAGAGCGCGAGGTTCGCCGCACGAAGCGGCATGAACAACGCGAGCAACTCGTCCGGGTCCGCGTCGCCATGGTGCAGGCGGTCGGTCCAGAGGTCCTGGTCGTAGCCCGGCAGCTCCGGGCGGTCATGGGCCAGGATCCAGCGGTACCGCCCGCTGTACACCACCTCGGCATCGACGATGTGCCCGACGCACTCGATGACCGACCACTCATCGGGTGCCGGCCGCGTGCGCAGGTCGCTTGCCGCTTCGTCGACGAGCTCACGCAGGAGCCCGGGTGTCTGCGCCTGCGCCACGGCGGGATCGTCGGCGCCCAGGAGCCCGAGCAGGAGCTCCTGGTACGCCTTCGGTTCGGCAACGGGATCGATGGTCACCCGGTCAGAACGCGTCGAGGTAGCGGTCGACCTCCCACGACGTGACCTGGGTGCGGTACTCGTCCCACTCCTCGCGCTTGGCCGCGATGAAGTGCGAGAGCACATGGTCTCCCAGCGCTGCGCAGATGACCTCGTCCTTCTCCAGCTCGTCGATGGCTTCGCCGAGCGTGCCGGGGAGCTCGCGGATGCCCTTCTCGCGGATGCGGTCCGAGTCCATCGCGTAGAGGCTCTCCTCGACCGGGTCGGCCAGCTCGAGCCCCTTCTCGACCCCGTCCAGGCCGGCCGCCAGCATCGCGGCGAAGGCGAGGTACGTGTTCGAGGAAGGATCCGGGCAGCGCACCTCGACGCGCGTCGCCTCGATGCTGATGCCGGGCGACACCT
>JACCXQ010000006.1 GCA_013696945.1 Chloroflexota bacterium
GAGGCCGGTCAGCTCGGCGTCGTAGGTGCGCTCCAGGCCGGAGGTCCCGAACACGAGGCTCTGGTAGCCGACGATGGGCGCCATCGCCGCCTCCGGGTAGCTTCGCGTGCGCTCGCCGCTGGGACCGCGGACGTTCGATGCCATCTCCGCGCCACTCGCATCGATGATCCGGCCGCGCGGCGCGTTGCGGGCGGCGGCCTGGACGAGCGGGTTGCCCGGATCGTTGGTCAGCGCCTGCGCCTCCAGGACCTGCCAGTAACCCAGGCCGAAGCCGAGGCCCCCGAATACGAGCGCAAGTGCGAGCCCGACCCGGAGGAGCGCCGAACCGATGCTCGGGACGCTGCCGAGGTCGTCGCGGCGCGGCAGGTCGCTCAACCTTCGCCCCGGATCCGTCGGAAGCGCCGGCCGGTCGTCGGGGCGGGCGGCGGTTCAACGCCCCGGTCACTCAGGGCGAGGAGCAGGCCGACGACGATCGCGTTCGCCAGGAGTGACGAGCCGCCGTAGCTGACGAAGGGCAGTGTGATCCCGGTCAGCGGCACGAGCTTGAGGTTGCCGCCGACGATGAGCGCCGCCTGGACCACGACCACCAGCGTCAGCCCGACCGCGAGGAGTGCCCGGAAGTCGTCCGCGGCCTGGACGGCGATCCGCAGCCCCCGCTCGGCGATGACGCCGTACAGACCCAGGATCGCGAGGCCGCCCAGCATCCCCAGCTCTTCGGCCAGTGCCGCGTAGACGAAGTCGGTGTGGATGGCCGGGATGGCCGGCGTGTCGCCCACCGCTGGGAGCCCGGCACCGAGCCCGGTACCCAGGATGCCTCCGCGGCCGAGTGCATACAGCGCGCGGATCACCTGGTAGCCCGTGCCGAGCGGGTCCACGTATGGGTCGAGCCAGATATCGACACGCGTCCTCACATGGGAGAAGAGCAGGTAGAGCACGGCCGCGCCGACGAGGAAGAGCGCCAAGCCCAGCACGACGTACGCGAAGCGCCGGGTGGCGACGTAGAGCAGCGTCAGGAAGACCGAGAAGAAGAGGAGCGCGGCGCCCAGATCGCGCTGGACGATGACGACGGCCAGGGCAAGGCCCCACATGGCGAGCATCGGCATGAGGTATGGGATGGGTGGCAGCGAGATCGGTCCGACCCGGGTGCTCGTCCTCGCGAGCAGCGTTCGGTTCTCAGCGAGGTACCCGGCCAGGAACACCACCAGGATGACCTTGAGCAGCTCGGACGGCTGGCCGGCGATCGGGCCGATCCGCAGCGACAGCCGCGCGCCGTTCGTCTCATCGCCCAGGAAGAAGACGAGCAGCAGCAGGCCGACGCCGACCGCAGCCCATGTGTACTTGTACTCGCGCAGCCAGTTGTCGTTGCGTACGACGATCGCGAGCACCGCCATCATGGCGAGGGCGATCGCCAGCCAGAAGAGCTGCAGCGGCGCGAGCTCGAGCGCGGCGAAACCGAGGTCCTGCGAAGCGAGGTCCTGCGGCAGGCGCGACATCAGCAGCAGCGACAGTCCGCCGAGAAGGCCCGTCACGGGAAGGAGCACCTGGTCCGTGCGCCGGCCGGTCAGGACGAATGCGGCGTGGATGGCGAGCAGCATGCCCAGGTAGCCGGCAAGGAGCGTGGGGTCGCCGGTCGTGATCGAGCCCGCGCGGAACGATGCGAGGCTGATCCAGCCGACCGTGAGCGCCAGCGCCGCCAGAAGCAGGAGCGTCAGCTCGCGGGTCCGGAGGCGTGGTCGGATCCCCCAGCGACGAAGCGCAGCGCCCAGGGCACTCGGGCGTCCGACCGGGACTCCCGTCATGACGCTCACGAGCGGTCGCGCTCCAGGCGGAGCCGGACCTGGCCGAGCTGCAGCTCATCGCCGTAACCCAACGGCACGACACCCTCGATGCGCTGCCCGTTCACGAACGAGCCGTTCGTGCTGCCACGGTCCTCGAGGTACCAGGCCCGGCCACGGAAGGTCAGCAAGGCGTGTTCGGCGGACACGAACGCGTCGTCCACCGTGATCGAATTGTTGACGTCGCGGCCCAGGGACATGATGGCGTCGAGCGGGATCGAGCTGCCCGCCACCGGCATCCCCTCGGGCGAGGCGACGACGACGAGACGACCCAATGAACGGCCCGTCGATGCCACCGTCGTCCGCAGGTCACGCCAGAGGGCGCGGAGCAGGACGAAGAAGAAGAGGTAGAGGCACAGCACGAACGCGATCCGGACGAGCCAGATCGTCAGGGTGAAGGCATCCATCGGCGGTCCCCCGGTCAGCGATCGGGATGGATCGTCAGTGTCGTGTTGCCCAGGCGGACGACGTCCCCGGTCCCGATGGCGATCTCGCTCACGGCCGAGCCATTCACGAACGACCCGTTCGTGCTGCCCTGGTCGGTGTAGACCAGTGCTCCCTGTCGCGTCGTGAAGGCACCGTGGCGCCGGGAGACCCGCTCATCGGCAAGGACGACGTCGTTGTCCGGCCCACGCCCGACCCGAAGTGTCCCACCGCGGAAGGCGACCCGATGTGGCGGCACGCCAGGTCCGCTGATCTCGATGATCGCCGCGGGGGCCTGCGTCCGGACCGCCTGGTACTGGGCAGTGGCACCCAGGTCGTATGGTGGCGGAGCGGGCGATGGGATCGCGTCCGATGACGCGGTCGCGACAGCGGGACGACGCGGACCCTGGGCACCGTCGACACGTCGCAGGCCCGTCGAGACCTCGCGAAGGACCTGTGGGTCCAGGAGTTCCGCGACCACCCGGATCTCGCCCGGCTCCACGGCATCGGACGACTCCAGCCCGATGCGCGGCCGCGCCAGGAGGGTGTAGCCACGTTTGCGAGATCTCAGGAGGAGCGCCTCGCTCAGGTCCGACTCGAGGGTGCCACGATAGCCCTCGAACTGAGCGTGATCGTCCGGATGTAGGACGATCCGGTAGCGATCGGGCACGTACGTTCGGTCCGCGCTCAGCCGTCGCTCCGACTCCATCGCACGTTCGAGGCGTCGCTGAAGCTGGACCGGCTGGAGGCGGGGGTGGAAGAGCCGCGTCGCCGGCCGTTCGAAGAGCCGTTCGAAGAACCGCTCGATCGCGACGAGGGGACGGGTCATCGGGCCGGGGAGTGTAGCAGAGGGTCCCTGCGCGATCCCCCGGCGTCGGAACGATGGTCCCTGGGCATCGGTACCCATTCGCCGCGTGACACCGCGCCACACGACCCCTAGCTTCCCCGTACGCCCCACTCCCCGGAACGAGGAGGGCCCGCCTTCATGACTCAGACCGTCACCGAGTCGTTCTGCGAGCGCTGCGGCACGAGGTATGCGTTCGACGTACCGGTCATCGAGCGCTCGCGGCGTGAGGCCGTGCTCGAGATGCTCGGCTTCGGGAATGCAGCCGCACACGCCCACGCCGCGGCGCCGCTCGACCCGTTCCTCACGGACTTCCGGTTCTGCCTCGAATGCCGGCAGTACACCTGCCCCCAGTGCTGGAACGAAGCAGCAGGGTTCTGCGCGAGCTGCGCGCCGTTCCCGGATGCGCCCCCGGTCGAGGTGCGGGTCGAGACCGCGGCGGACGAGCAAGTGCGTGAGGTGGTCGGGGCCGACGCCTGGCCGATGAGCGATCTCGCTCGCAGCGAGGCGATGGCCGCGGCCGAGGACGACGGCATCGCGCCACACGAGGGCGACGACAGCGACATTGTCGAGCTGCGCGAGCCCCTCGTGGCGGCGGAGCCGGTGGTGTCCGGCGAGCCGGTGGTGGCCGCCGAGCCGATCGTCGCCGCAGAGCCGATCGTGCCGCTCGCAGCCGCCTCGGCAGGTTCGCTCACGCCGGCCGACATGGATCTGGAAGTGGCCTGGAACCACCTGTTGCTGCGCGCGACCTCGGTCGCGCCGGAGCGACCAGAAGAAGAGCCCACCGACTGGCGGGCGGCAACGTCACCGTTGGACGAGATGGCCACGGCCGACCCCGAGGCGGAGGCCGAGGC